>JAICUE010000552.1 GCA_025936015.1 Gemmatimonadaceae bacterium | reverse complement strand
CGCAAGGCGCAGGGGCTGCAGCAGGAGCAGATGAGCCAAGTCGCCGGCGGCCTCCAGCTCCCGTTCAAGCTTCCGTTCTAGCACGTGTCGGCGATCGACGACCTCGCCACGGAGCTGGCGCGGCTGCCCGGTATTGGGCGCAAGACCGCGCTGCGCCTGACGTACCACCTGCTCAAGCAGTCGTCCGACCAGACGCGGCGCCTCGCCGATGCGCTGGTGGTGCTCGGCGAGCGCGTGCACCCGTGCGAGCGCTGCCACAACCTCACCGAGCAGGAGCTCTGCGACATCTGTCGCGATGCGCGGCGCGATCCGTCGCTCATCTGCGCGGTGGAGGAAGCGTCCGACATCGGCGCGATCGAGCGCGCGGGCGAATTTCGCGGGACGTATCACGTGCTCGGCGGACGGATCTCACCGCTCGACGGTGTCGGGCCGGAAGACCTGCGGATCAACGACCTCGTCGAGCGCGTGCGAGCGAACGCGGTGAAGGAAGTCATCGTCGCGACGAACCCGAGCCTCGAGGGGGAGGCGACCGCCCTCTACGTCCAGCGCCAGCTCGCGCCGCTCGGCGTGACGATCTCGCGGATCGCGCGCGGACTGCCGGTTGGCGGAGATCTCGAGTACGCCGACGGGGTCACCATTGCGCAGGCGCTGTCGGCGCGCCGGGAGATGCGATGAGGCGGGAGTATGCGTTGTACGGGCTGGTTGCCGCCGCCGCCGGCGCCGCGGCGGGGATGCTGTTGTGGAGTGGTCACATGCGCGATGCGAAGCGCGACCTTTTCCACCGCCGCGCGGTCAAGCGACTCGCCGCGCTTGGTTACGTTGGGGCTCGTCCGAGCGTCGAGAACGCGAGACTCCTCCGCGATTTTTGCGCGTGGGAATCCCGTCCCGCCCTCCGGCGCCGAGCGGCAGTGCTGCTCCGGCGGATGGAAACCCAACTCGGATAATCCCAGGATTCACGCATGTCATCCGGTGCGAGCAGCTGGTCGTTCACCGAAGAGGATTTCGGCGCGATCACGCAATCGCTGCAGCGGTTCCTCTACGAGAGCAACGCGCGCTGCGCGCTGCTCGTCGATCGGACAGGGCAGCTCGTCGCGACGGTCGGCGAGCAGCCGAAGTTCGATCCGACCGCGTTCGCGACGCTCACCGCCGCCGACTTCAGCGCGAACGACCAGCTCGCGCGGCTGATCGGCGAGTCCGATTTCAACTCGCTCTTCCACCAGGGTGAGAAGGAGTCGATGTACCTCGCCGACGTCGCGCGCCGGGTCATCCTCGTGGTGCTCTTCGACAACCGGACGACGTTAGGCCTGGTGCGGCTGAAGATGAAGCAGTCGGTCGATGAACTGACCGGGATCTTCCAGGCGGTGTTCGACCGCCCGCAAACCGGGCATGGCGAAGGAGGGGGACTCCTCTCCGGTGCCGAAGACGAAATCGACAAGCTGTTCCAGTAAGAGAGGAGAAAGACAGCCATGTCGATGATCAACTACGCGTCGCGCGAGATCAACTGCAAGATCGTGTATTACGGTCCCGGACTCGGCGGCAAGACGACGAACCTCGAGCACGTCTACGGCAAGGTCCAGCCGGACACGCGCGGCAAGCTCATCTCGCTGGCGACGGAGACCGAGCGCACGCTTTTCTTCGACTTCCTGCCAGTCGACCTCGGCACGATCCGCGGCTTCAAGACCCGCTTCCACCTCTACACCGTG
>JAICUE010000551.1 GCA_025936015.1 Gemmatimonadaceae bacterium | reverse complement strand
GCTCATCAGTGCACCCTCCGATCGTGGGCGCCAAAAAGTTGACTCCGCGATCCACCTCCCCGAGGGTGAAATCTAGATCCTCCGGCGCCTCTCCGAGGACGGCCTCGCCCGCTAGCCGCTTGACGGCCAAAGTGAGACCCGCCGCCTCGGAGAGACCGGGGGACCTTGACCGACAACAGGATGTTGCGCCCCGGCTCACGTGCCGTGGAGCGCCGGTTGATGAGCGTTCGGCAGGTCCCTCGCGCGTCGGTGGACGTCGTTCCACCCAGGGAGTCCCAATGCAGTATTTCGTCGGCCTGGACTGGGCCGCGCGCGAGCACGCCGTGTGCGTGGTCGATGGTCGCGGTGCAGTCGTCGCGCAGTTCACCGTCGCACACACGGTTACGGGCATGACCGACCTCGCTGCACGGCTCGCCAAAGTGGCACCGGCTGCCGAGCTCCGCATCGCCATCGAGCGTCCGACCGGTCTCGTCGTGGACACCCTCGTCGAGGGCAAGTTCGCCGTCGTGCCGATCCACCCCAACGTCGTCAAGGCAGCACGGCCGCGGTACTCGGCCGCGCAGGGCAAGACCGACCTCGGTGACGCGTACCTGCTCGCGGATCTGCTGCGCACCGACGGACACCGCTTCCGTACGCTCGCGCCGTTGTCCGACGAGACCAAGGCGCTGCGTGGCCTCGTCCGCGTGCGCGACGACCTGGTCGGCCAGCGTGTCGCGACCGCCAACCAGCTGCGCTGTCTGCTCGAGCAGTTCTGGCCCGGCGCCGCGGAGATCTTCGCCGACGTCGACTCGCCGATCGCGCTGGAGTTCCTCGACCGCTACCCGACACCACAGTCGGCAGCGAGTCTCGGCGAGAAGCGCATGGCCGCGTTCATGGCTCGACACTCGTACTCCGGTCGTCGCACTGCCGCGGAGCTCGTTCAGCGGCTGCGCTCCGCAGTCACCAGCGTCGCCGGCGAGCTCGAAGCCGAGGCCAAGGGCGAGTGCGTACGCGCGCTGGTCGCAGTTCTCCGGCCGCTCGTCGCACAGCTCGCGACGCTCAGCGCCGCCATCGAGCACGCCGTCGACGCGCATCCCGACGGCAAGATCGTCACGCCACTGTTCCGCAGTGGGCGCATCTGTGCGGCACAGCTGCTCGCCGAGATCGGCGACGATCGCGGCCGCTTCGTTTCTGCCGACCACCTCGCTGCCGAGGGCGGTGCCGCGCCCGTCACGCGCGAGTCCGGCAAACACCGCGCCGTCACGTTCCGCTGGGCGTGCAACATGCACCTGCGCAACGCGCTCAACACGCTCGCGGACACCACCCGTCACACCAATCCGTGGGCACGCAACGTCTACCAACGCGCTCGCGATCGCGGGCACGAGCACCCGCACGCGATCCGCATCCTCGCGCGCGCCTGGTGCCGCGTGATCTGGACGTGCTGGCAGCAGCGCACGCCCTACGACCCGACCAAGCATCGCGCAGCTCGCCCGTTCACCCTTCGCCTCGTCGACCAGGAGGCCGCGTGAAGCGAAAACGGTTGACACAGGATGTCTCACTCCGCCGCCCCCGCCGCCGCCCGCGTCGCGCACCCGGCGGCGAAACGCGTCCACCACCAGCGCCGGCGAACGCAGCACCGCCTCGATCTCGTCGAGCGTCACCGCGCGCGCGACCCGCGATGCGATCACCCGCGCCGCCGGCGCTGCGAGCGCCTCGGCAGCCGCGTC
>JAICUE010000028.1 GCA_025936015.1 Gemmatimonadaceae bacterium | reverse complement strand
GTGAGGAGATCCTCGGCCACGATGCATTCGACGAGGCGTTCCGCACGTACACCGCGCGCTGGGCGTTCAAGCATCCGAGCCCGACGGATTTCTTCCACACGATGGAGAACGTCAGCGGCCGCCGGCTCGACTGGTTCTTCCGCGAGTGGTTCATCGAGAACCCGGTGTTCGACCAGGCGATCGATACCGTCGTGACGCAGCCGCGTGGGGACACGACGATCGTCGCGGTGGTCTACGGCAATCGCGCGCGCGGCGTCCTGCCGATTCACGCACGCTTCACCTTCAGCGACGGCACCACGCAGGCCTACGATTACCCCGCTGAAGTCTGGAGCACGAACACCGCGCACTACCTTCGCCAGTACGAATTCGCCGGCAAGCGCGTGACCGCGATCGACCTCGATCCCGACAAGCGCCTCCCCGACATCGACCGGACGAACAACAGCTGGCACGGTCCGGCCACTGCCGCGCCACCAGCGACGCCGCGGCCATAGTACCAACTGCAGCGATAAGCAGTAAGCGATAAGCAGGAAGCGACCGCGTCAACCGCAGTCGCTTCCTGCTTATCGCTTATGGCTTACAGCTCATCGCTTACTGCGGGAGACTACTGCGGCAGCCGGTACACGCTCACCTGCGGGTGCAGGTTCGTCGCGAAGGTGCCTGACGCTGGAGCGAACTTGATCCGCACGCTGCCATTTCCAGCCGGCGCGTCGACGCGATAGAACGCCATCGTCCCCGGCACCATCTTGCCGCTGGCCGTGTTTCCGACGGCCACCGTATTCAGGACGACCGGATACGCGCGCGGTCCGCCGCCGGCGTTGAAGTAGGCCTGATACAGCTCGCGCAGGTTGCGCGTCGTGAACCGGTCGCGCTGCGGCACCGCGTCTCGCGGCTGGCCGACGATGCTGTCGGTCCAGAGCGACAGGCTGAAGTCGCCGAACAGATTCGGGAAGGGCTCACCAGCGGCGATGGCGATGTTCGCGGTACCCGTTGCCGTGTTGTGCTCGAGCCGCTGATAGATCGCCGCGCCCTGCTGGTCGCCGAGCCAGTGGAGCAGCAGCCAGTCGGAGCCGCGCCACGCAAGCCCGTCGTCAGCATCCGAGTGCAGCGTCGCAGTGACCGTGTCCGTCCGCAGCAGGTAGCTGTACGAGTCACCGAGCTCGCCGATGATGTAGCCCTCGGCCGAATCGGGGAAGAGCTGCCGCGGATCGGTCCGGCCGGTCGGCGGCGGATATTTCTGCTCGTAATGCTCGCCGCCCAGCTCCTCGGCGACGAGGCTCATCCCTTCATCGAGCCACCCTTCTTCGGCCGCGCCGTGGTTGACCACGACGTGCTGCGAGAAGGAGATCAGGTGCTGCAGCTCGTGGAGGAAGGTCGCCGGCACCACCTCGTTCAGCTCGGCCACGGTGTGCGCGCAGCTCACCGTCGAGTCGGGATCGGGAACGACACCGTAGAACACCTCGCCCTTGTTCGAGTTCACGCTGCTCGAGACGAGATCGAAGCCGTCGAAGAAACCGCCGACGTAGCCGCCAGTCTTGCACGCCGCCTTCGTCACGAGCGAGTTCACGATCGGCGTCAACAGCATGATCACGTGCTGGTTCGCATCGATGTCGCTCGGGTTCCCGAATGCGGCGATGTCGATCGGGTAGAGCGTTTCGTCGAACAGCTTGCTGAACGCGATGAGCTGGTCGCTGGTGAAGCCCCCCGCCGGCGAGAGCGTGTCGACGTAGACGAGGACGTTGGTCCCGACGTAGGCGAGGCGCGCACTGACCGTCGCGTACGTCGGGTTCGTCGTGCTGAAGCTGGACACCACCGCGAACTGCCGGATACTCCCCGCGACGGGGGTCGCCGCCTCACGCGGCGCGACGCGGGCCGCGGCAGCGCGCCACGCACCCGATGCGACCGCCCGTCGCGCGCGGGCACGCAGCGCACCGTCGAACGCCATCTGTCGCTCGCCCGGCAGCCGGGTGAGGAGGCGAGCGAGTGCGGCCGCGCCGGCACCGTTAGGCAGCGCGCCGTCGGCGCTCCTCGCCGCGCTGATCGCCGCCGCCGGGCTCGCAGCGACGAACGCGAACTCGCTCGTCGCCACCGGCGCGCTCGACTGCTGAACGCCGAGTGTGTAGGCAACGGCTTTGTTCGGGACGAGCGACGTCGCGAACTGCGGGACGACGAGATAGTGCGCGCCGCCCGCGGCCAGGTCGATCGCCGACCCTGACGTGCAGTCGATCGTCGCCGCCTGGTTGACGGCGAGCGAGGCGACGCCGCCGGTGCCGCACAGCTTATCGGCGACGGGCGCCGCGGGGTGGTCGGAACTGCAGGCCGCGACCAGGCTGGCAGCAGCCAGCGCGATCGCAATTCGATTCAGCACGGTGATCACCGGAGATGAAGTCACCGGTCACAGATGCACCGTGCAGGCCACGGCGGCGCCGCCCCTCAGCGAGGGGCGGGCCGGCCGTCAGATCGTGCCCTTTTTCATCTCGCTCACCGCGTAATCGCAGGCTCGCGCCGTCAGCGCCATGTAGGTGATCGACGGGTTCACGCACGACGAGCTCACCATCGCCGACCCGTCGGTGACGAACAGGTTCGGGACGTCGTGCGACTGGTTGTGCGCGTTGAGCACCGACGTCTTCGGGTCGCGGCCCATCCGCGCGGTCCCCATCTCGTGAATGCCAAGCCCCGGCTCGGCGCCGAAGCCATCGGGTCGCAGCGCGTCGAAGGTCGTCACGTTCCTGCATCCCGCCGCCTCGAGCATCTCGGCTGCCGACGCTGCCATGTCCTTTCGCATCGCCAGCTCGTTCGGCCCCCAGCTGCAGTCGATCTTGAGGACGGGAATTCCGTACTCGTCCTTCTGCTCCTCGGTGAGCGTCGCCGCGTTCTCCGGTCGCGGCAGGCATTCGGCGAAGGCGTTGAGTCCCATCGACCACGCGCCCGGATCGCGAAGCTCCCGCTTGAGCGCGACACCAAACCCCGGCTCCGACCCGCCGCGTCCCCATCCCGTGCGGCTCGCGCCGCCCTGGTAGCCGAAGCCGCGGATGTAGTCGGTCCGCTTCGTCGCCTCGTCGCCGAGGTTGCGGAAGCGGGGGATGTAGATGCCGTTAGGCCTGTTGCCCTGGTAGTAGTGATCCTTGAGCCCGACGATGTCGCCGCGGGCCCCGGTCATGAAGTGGTGGTCCATCAGGTGCTGGCCGAGCACCCCGCTCGAGTTGGCGAGCCCATTCGGGAAGCGCGCCGACTTCGAGTTGAGGAGGATGCGGGTGGTGCCTAACGTCGAGGCGTTGACGAAGACGATGCGCGCCCGGTACTCGCGCTCCTCCTTCGTGATCGCGTCGATGACGCGGACCCCGGTGACGCGGTTCTTCGCGTCGTCGTAGAGCACCGAGTGGACGACCGAGTTCGGCGCGACCGTCAGGCGCCCGGTCTTCATCGCCGCCGGCAGCGTCGACGACTGGGTCGAGAAGTACGACCCGGTCGAGCAGCCGCGCTCGCACGGCCCGCAGTAGTGGCAGGCGGCGCGACCGTTATGATTCTCCGTCAGGATCGCGACGCGGCCGATCGTCATGTGGCGGCCGGGGATGTTCTTCTCGATCCCGCGCTTGACGAACTTCTCGCCGGCGTTCATCTCCATCGGCTTGAGGAACTCGCCGTCAGGCAGCTGCGGCAGCCCGAGCTTCTCGCCGCTGACGCCGATGTGCTTCTCGACGTAGCTGTACCACGGCGCGATGTCGGCGTAGCGGATCGGCCAGTCGACCGCGACTCCATCGCGTTCGTTCGCGGTGAAATCGAGATCGCTCCAGCGATAGACCTGCCGTCCCCAGATCAGCGACTTCCCGCCGACCTGGTCGCCCTGGATCCAGGTGAACGGCTTCTCCTCGACGTACGGATACTTCGTGTCGCGCATGAAGAAGTGCTTGTTGCTCTCGCGGAACTGTCCCGTGCGCGACTGGATCTGGTACTGCTCGGAGCCCTGCACGTCGGGATTGATGCGCCGGTCGCGGAGCGGAAACTCCCAGTTGGGCTTGTGCTCGGTGATGTAGTCCTTGCCATGCACGACGTTGCGCCCGCGCTCGACGAGCAGCACGCGCAATCCCTTCTCGGTCAGCTCCTTCGCCGCCCACCCGCCGCTGATCCCCGAGCCGACCACGATCGCGTCGTAGTCGTCGGCTTTCGTATGGATGAACATCACGCATTCCTCTGCTGTTGTCCTTTCATGCCCATTCCCTCTGCCCCGTCCTGTACGGCATGTCGCCCTTCCAGATCCCCATCGGGTTCACGCGCAGCTCCTGCGTCGCGCCGGGCAGCGACGTGTAGTAGCCAACGAGGGTGATCTCCTTCATCCGGCGCCAGAACCAGCCGGACGCGAGCTCGGTGCGCACCTCTTCAGTCGCGCCGTCGACGTCGGCCGCGGTCGGCTGCGCGAGCGAGCCGGTGCCGCCGCTCCCCGGGCCGACGATCGGGTCGCGCGGCGGCGCCTGCTCCTTCTTCGCTTGTTGCGCGATCGCGCCCCGCGCGGGAAACGCTTCGTTATCCATCTCGGTCAGGATCGCGTGCTGCTGCGAATGCGTGGTCGCGACGAATTTTTTCTTGTAGCGCCGCATCGCGCGAACGTCGACGCCCTGCAGACCGGCGAGAAAGCGATTCCGCTCCGGCGCGCGATAGTGATCGGTGAGCAGCGCATCGACGAACCGCTGGACGCCTGCGTCGCTCGCGCCCGGTGTGTCCGTCCGCGGGATGATGTGGTCGGCGACCGCCGCGACCAGCGCGACCTGCGCCGCCGTCAGCGTGCGCGGTGCCCATTTCCCTGGCTCCCTGCCATCGCTGCCCGGGCTCGTCGTCCACGCATACGCGTTCTCGGCCATCGCGCCGGCGACCGTACTTGCCGCGAGCGTACCGCCGAGTACGAGAGCGATGCGCTGGAGGGCATCGCGCCTGGTGATCTGCTCTGGTGCGTCCATCGAAACTCCTCTCACATGGTGAGGTGCAGCAACTTCGATCCGTGCGTCAGACCGCGCAGATGTCCATCGCCGCGCGCAGCGAGGCGAGCGGATCGCGCGTCGGCACGAACTCGTGGGCGATGAATCCGGTGAAGCCGGTGTCGGCGATCGCCGACGCGATCCCCCGGTAGTTCAGCTCCTGGGTGTCGTCGAGCTCGTGGCGTCCCGGAACTCCACCGGTGTGGTAGTGCCCGATGTCGGCGCTGTGCTCGCGGATGGTGCGGATCACGTCGCCTTCCATGATCTGCATGTGATAGATGTCGTACAGGAGCTTCACCCGCGGCGAGCCGATGCCGCGAATCACGGCTGCGCCGAACGCGGTGTGATCGCCTTGATAATCCTTGTGGTCGACCCTGCTGTTCAGCAGCTCGACGCAGACGGTGACCTTCTGCTCCTCGGCGAGCGGCGCGATCTGCTTCAGTCCGGCGATGCAGTTGGCGATCCCCTGCTCGTCGCTGATCCCGTGGCGGTTGCCGAACATCGCGATGACGTTAGGCACCCCTTCGCCGGCGGCGCGCGGAATCGTCGCCTCGAGCTCGCGCAGCAGCATCGGGTGATTCTTCGGGTCGTTGAAACCGGTGGCGATGAAGTCGTTGCGGGCGGTGGGGTAGCCCATCGATGGAACGAGCCCGGCATCGCGCACGATTCCCCACTCTTCCGGCTGGAGGAGGTCGATCGCGCTCAGCCCCATCGCCTTGCACGCGCGCGCGAACTCGGGGAGGGGAATCTTCGTGTACGGCCAGCGCGAGACCGATTGGCGCAGCCGTCCGGCGGCATTGCCGGCGAGCGCGAGCGACGGGTTCGTCGTTCGCGTCCCGGTGAGGGCGAGCGCGCCAACACCGCCAGCCGAAGCGAGCAGCATCGCGCGCCGGGAGAAATCGCGCGGGGGATTCACGGGCCGAATCTGAGACGCGGGCGCGGCATCGGCAAGGCTGCGGGAAAACGTGACGGAGAGACCGGCTCTTCGAACCATTTACGCGATCCGGACATCGAACCCAGGCAGTCACGGTTATCTGTGTGCCTGCTGAAACGCTGCGCCCCTCTTTTCGTAGACGGATCCATGTCGCCCTTACACTTCGTCCGCGCTCGCGCGCTGCGTCTCGCCGCGATCGTTCCGGTGCTCGTCACTCCCGCCGCGCTCGCGGCGCAACGGTCCTCGGTGCACCCCGTCCCACCGCCGGTGGCGACCGCGGTTCGGCGTGAAGGATCGATCACGATCGATGGAAAGATCGACGAGGCGGCGTGGGCGCGTGCGACTCCGATCACCACCTTCCGGCAGCTCCAGCCGAATGAAGGCGCGCCCGCGTCGATGCCGACCGAGGTCCGCGTCCTCTACGACGACGAGGCGCTCTACATCGGTGCGCGCATGACCGACCCGACCGGCCGAGCAGGGATCAGGGCGCCGCTCGCCCGCCGCGACCAGCTGCTCGCCGCGAATGGCAACAACGGATCGTTCAACTCGCTGACGACCGACAAGCTGGCGATCGTGCTCGATCCGTATCACAACCACCTCGACGCTGCGTGGTTCGAGATCAATCCGGCCGGAGTGCGCGGCGATCAGTTCAGCGGCGACAACTCGTGGGATCCGGTCTGGGAAGGAGCCGCCCACGTCGACGCCGACGGCTGGACCGCGGAGATGCGCATTCCCTACTCGCAGCTCCGCTTCTCGCGCGACACGAGCCAGACGTGGGGGATGCAGATCTGGCGCTACGCCGATCGGCTCAACGAGCAGGACATGTGGTCGTTCTGGAAGCGCAACGAGAGCGGCGGCCCGCCATTCTACGGACATCTTCAGGGCCTCGTCATTCGCGACCGCCCGCACCAGCTCGAGCTGCTGCCGTACGTCGTCTCGAAGGGACAATTCAAGGCCGCCGCGCCTAACGATCCGTACCACAGCAACTCGGACCTCGGGGTCAACGCCGGCGCCGACCTCAAGTACCTGCTGACCAGCAACCTCACGCTCGACGCGACCTTCAACCCCGACTTCGGCCAGGTCGAGGTCGATCCTGCGTCGCTCAATCTCTCCGCGTTCGAGACGTATTACGACGAGAAGCGTCCGTTCTTCGTCGCCGGAAGCAACGCCTTCGACTTCGGCGGCGCGAGCTGCATGTTCTGCAGCAACTTCTCCGGGCTCGGCGCCTTCTACTCGCGGCGCATCGGCCGCCCGCCGCAGCTGACGGACTATGTCAACGGCCGCGTCCGGAACGGCTCCGGCTTCGCCGACATCCCCGACCAGACGACGATCCTCGGCGCGGCGAAGATCACCGGACGCACCAACGGTGGCTACACGATCGGCCTGCTCGATGCGGTCGCGAACCGCGAGACCTCGCACTACATCACCGCGCCCGGTGCGCCCGAGCTCACGCAGGAGGTCGAGCCGCTGAGCAACTACTTCGTCGGACGCGTGAAGAAGGAGCTGCGCCAGGGCGCGACAACGTTAGGCGTCGTGCTCACCTCCACCGTCAGGCGGCTCGACGGCGACTCGATCCTCGCCGACCGGCTGCACGACAACGCGACGGCGGTCGGCTTCGACTGGGATCACTCGTGGGACCGCCGCAACTATCGCTGGATCGGCAGCGTCCTCGGCTCCGGGGTGAGCGGCTCGCCGGCGGCGATCGCCGCGACCGAGGAGTCGAGTGCGCACTACTTCCAGCGTCCCGATCGCCGGGTGACGAGCGACGGGATCTTCGGCGCGCGTTATGACACGACGGCCACCTCGCTTCGCGGCTATGGCTTCTACACCCGGCTCGCCAAGGACAACGGCAACTGGCTCTGGGAGACGATGCAGAACTGGCGGAGCCCGGGCTTCGAGGTGAACGACCTCGCGTATCTCGACCGCGCCGACTACAAGTGGATGAACTTCAACTTCGGCCGGCAGTTCACCACGCCGACCCACTACTACCGCAACATCGCGACGACGATCGGCGGCCAGCAGCAGTTCAACTACGACGGTATCCGCACCGACGAGCAGGCGCAGGCCTACTACGGGATGCAGTTCCCGAACTACTGGAACCTGCGCACGTTCACGATCTATCGCCCGTCGCTCGAGGACGACCGCCTGACGCGCGGCGGCCCGGTCGTGAAGCGGACCGGTTACACCTTCGGACACTTCCAGGTCTCGACCGATGCGCGCCAGCGCGCGGTGTTCGACGTGACCGTCGAGGGATCGCGCGGGGTCTCGGCGCCGACGCACATGTTCTACTTCTCGCCGGGGATCGCGCTCAAGCCGGCGGCCAGCGTGTTCATCCAGCTGTCACCGGGGTACAGCGCCGACGAGGACGCGGCGCAGTACGTGACGACCGTCGCCGACTCGACGGCCACCGCGTTCGGCGGCCACCGTTATGTCTTCGCGTTCATCCGGACGAAGACCGTGTCGTTCGACACGCGCGTGAACTGGACGCTCAAGCCCGACCTGACGCTCCAGCTCTACGCGCAGCCATTCTTCGCCAGCGGCGACTACTCGAAGTTCCGCGAGTTCGCCGCACCGCGCACGCTGCGCAAGCTCGAGTACGGCCGCGACATCGGCACCCTCGATACGACGGCCACGGGCTACGGGATCGACCCGGACGCTGGCGGTCCCGCCAAGCGCTTCACGATCGACAACCCGAACTTCAGCTACCGCTCGCTCCGCGGCACCGCCGTCCTCCGCTGGGAGTATCGCCCCGGCTCGACGATCTTCTTCGTCTGGACCCAGCAGCGCGAGGGGAGCATGCCTAACGGCGACTACCAGTTCAGCCGCGACTATTCAGCGCTCTTCCACGACCCGGCCGATAACGTCTTCCTGATAAAGGCGACGTACTGGATCGGGCGTTAGGCGACAGCGGATTGTGCCGATGAAGGCGGCCGCGGGGCTGATCACGGCGGTGAAAACGGCGGCTCGGAGCGTTGGCGGCTGCGCCTCAGGCTGACGTCGTACAGCTTTGGCTGGGGAGGAAAAAGAGGAACAAGAGTACGAAGAGACCGCCAACCTCATAGCCACTACTCGCGCGGTCGAACTGATCGGGGGCAAGCGGGGCGAGATGATCTCGCCCCGCTTGCCCCCGATTCTTTTTGCTCGGCCGGTAGAAGCCCTGAACGAGGACGTCTCTCGAACTCTTGGTACTCTTGTTCCTTCCACGACTAGCTGTACGATGCAAGAACGACCGACAGCCGCCAATGCCCCGAGCCGCCGTTCACCCGCGGTAACTCGACCGCGTCGGTGCGCCCTCACGCGACGTTGAGCTTTTTCCCCTTTCCCGCCTGCCCACGTTGCTGCGCGGCGCGCATCGATGCCGGACCGTCGATCGTGCGCCAGATCAAATAGACGAAGGTGTACGCACCGAGCGCCGAGAGCGTGCCACCGGTGGCGAGAACCACGGTGCCGGCGGTCGCGTCATGGACGCGGATCGCAAAGCCGGTCGCCATCAGCGCGAGGCCGATGTTCGAGATCCACCAGTGCCAGACCGCGGCGCGGCGGTTGTGCAGCGGGAAGCCGGTGAATCGCGGGATGACATGGTACGCAACGCCGTAGATCATCATCGTCACGAAGCCGAGCAGCAGCATGTGCACGTGGACCAGGCGGTAAACCGTCCAGAGCGGATGGGCAGCCATCGCGACGCCGAGCGACACGCCTGCCGCGAGCCAGGTCAGGCTCGCCTTGAGGAAGGCTTTCACGTACCAGTCCATCAGTGCGCTCCGCCCGGCCGTGGAGTGATCGTCGCCAGCAGGAGAAGTTCCTCGTCGCTGCTCGCGCGCATGCCGTGCAGCTCGTTAGGCAGGTAGACGACGACATCGCCGGCGGTGCAGACCTGGTCGACGACGTGTGACCCGGATTCACCGGCGAGCACACCGCTTCCCTCGAGCACGGTCAACTGCACCGAAGACGTGCTCCGGTGCGGTGCAACGGCTTGCCCGGGTCCGAGTCGAAAGACGATGAGCCGGACGTCGGCGCTGTCGTGGAGGATCGCGGTCGCCGGCCGGTCGGCGCGCATCGCGACCGCCTGTCGGGCCGCGGTGAGTGGATCGAGACGCGTCATCGCCGACTGTTAGCGCGGTAGCTGATCGCGTCGGCGATCGCGCCGGTCAGCTCCTCGACGGTGATTCCCGCTTCCGCCGCGGCAGTCGCGATCGGTGCGCCGCCCCCGCAGCAGGTGTCGATCCCGAACGCGTTGAGCACTGGCGCCGATGCTGGCGCACAGGCGAGAAGGTCGTTGATCGTCCACTTGGGGTCGATGGCGAAACTGCCCGCGGTGGGAAGAATGCAAGCTGGCTGAGTCACGGGATTCTCTGGTTGTCGTTGAAGGAACACGGGTGAAGCACGAACTGGATCAGTGAGCAGCGCTCGCGACGGCGCCGGAGAGCGCGCCAATGATCTCCGACGCCGCGTCGAGACCGGTATGCTGGTCGATCACGACGCCACCGGCATCGAGCATCGTGAGCGCGTTCGAGTGCGCGAGCTCCTCGGGCGAGATCCGGCGATAGCGAACGCCGAGTACCGTCGCCAGCTCGCGGACGGCGTCGTCACTTCCGTAGAGGAGCGTCCACCGGTTCGCGTCGAGTCCGCGTTCCTTCGCGAACATCGCCAACCGCGCGGGATCATCGCGCGCCGGGTCGAGCGAGACGAGCACGAAGCCGACGTTCGACGGCGACTCGCGCTCGATGCGCTTCATCTCGGCGACGGTGAACGGACAGGTCGTCGAGCAGTGGGTGTAGATCATCGCCAGCACCTGCGGCCGTCCGCGCAGCGAGGAGAGCTGTCGCGCCATTCCCTGCTGGTCGCGCCAGCTCGCGTCGAGATCGTAGATCGAGTAGCGCTCACTGCTGGCGGCGCTCGAAGCTGTGTGCAACGTATCGCTCGCGACCGGCGCCGCGGCGGGGTGTCCTGGCTGCGCGCAGCCAGCCAGCGCGACGAGCGACGCAGCGACGAGCGCGCGCAGGCCGGTGATCGTGGATGTGACCTGGAGTGTCATGACGCGGCACCTCCGGCCGCGCAGCGGAAGCCTAACGTTCTCGCCGTCGAGCGCCCGGTGAGGCCGGCCCGGAAGGCGTAGCGCATGAATGCGGGATAGTTCGATGGGTCGCTCGCGCCGATCGCGGCGCTCGCGCAGAACAGCTTGTGGTCCCTGGCACCCGCCGCACTCCCCGACTCGCGCGAATCATCGGACACCATCACGTCGTTGAAGTCGAGCGTCCATTCCCAGGCGAGGCCGTGCATGTCCCGCACGCCGTAGACGTTCCGGAACCCGCTGCCGACGGGGGGGAGGACGCCGTCGTTCGGGCGCGCTGCGTAGAGCGCGAGGATGCGCCGGATGAACGTCGCGTCGCGTCCGACGCCGGCGCGCGTCTCGCTCGCCGCCGCGGCGTACTCCCATTCGTCCACCGTCGGCAGCCGCTTTCCCTGCGCGGCGCAGTACGCCTTCGCCGCGAACCACGAGACCTCGGTCACCGGGCGGCGCAGGTCGGTCGCGTCGCCGGCGTCGAGTGCGCCGTGCCACGTCGCGAGATAATCCGCACCGGCGAAGAGGCGCCGCACCCGGCCACGCTGCCACTCCGGGTGCGCGGCGACGAACGCGAGATATTCGCCACGCGTGACCGGCTCACGATCGAGCCGGAAGGCGGCGACCGAAACCTTCGCGCCCCCGACCGCACCGTACAGCGGCTGGTACGAGCCCGCCGGGATCCGCGCCATCGACGACGTCGATGGCGCGGTGGCGATCACGAGCGGGAGTAGGAGATGCAGCATGCGAGGTGTTCCGGTGGCGGGGCGATGGCGGGGCGCTGGTTACTCGCCGCCCTTCGCCGTCACGCCGATCCCCTTGATCGCGGCGAAGACGTTGCGGTTCTCCTCGCCGGTCACGCGGAGGACGCCTAACGTTCCCTTGTTGAAGGCGCGGAAGATCGCGTGGTCGACCATGATGAGGTCGCCCGGCTGCTCGACCCCGAACTCGACGATCGCCGAGCCGCCCGCGGGAATCGACGTCGTCTGCACGTTGTGGCCGGTGATCGTGCTCCCGCCCTCGCTGTAGACGTTGTCGAAGATCTCGCCGATGACGTGGAAGGAGCTGGTCAGGTTCGGGCCGGCGTTGCCGACGAACAAGCGGACACGGTCACCGACCTTCGCCTGGAGCGCGCGGTCACCGGTCATCGACCCGACCGAGCCGTTGAAGACCACGTAGGTCGGCTTCTCGTCGATCCCCTTGTCCATGTCGAGCATCTGCATCCCGTGCTCGCCGTACTTCCCCTTCGTGTAGAACTCGCTCTGCATGACGTAGTACTCGTGATCGACCGCGGGCAGCCCTTCCTTCGGCTCGACGAGGATCATCCCGTACATGCCGTTGGCCATGTGCATCGGCACCGGCGACGTCGCGCAGTGATAGACGAAGAGGCCGGGATTCATCGCGGTGAAGCTGAACACCGACTCGCCGCCGGGAACCGTGAGCGACGCCTTCGCGCCGCCACCGGGGCCGGTGACCGCGTGGAGGTCGATGTTGTGCGGCATCGTGCTGTTGGCCGCGTTCTTCAGGTGGAACTCGACGAGGTCGCCCTCGCGGACGCGGATGAAGCGACCCGGCACCGATCCGCCGAACGTCCACATCGTGTACTGGACGCTGTCGGCGAGGCGCATCGGCTTCTCGATAACTTCGAGGTTGACGATGACCTTCGTCGCATGCGTCCGGGTGATCGGCGGCGGAACGTTAGGCGCATCCGTCAGGACAGCGACTTCCTCGCCGGTGACCTTCTCGGCGCCGGCGCGGAGCGGGATCGCGGCGCCACGAGCTGAACCGAACGTCGGAAGGCCGCGATTGACGATTGCGGTCGCACCGCTCAGCGAGACGACCGCGATCGCCGCGACGAGCGCGATCTTCGTGAGCGGGAGCGGAGCTGGCAGGTGAATGCGGGGGGTGGTCATTGAAAGATCTCCGGAGAAGTCAGCTTCGCGACTTCGGCAAAAGGCGAGTTGCTCATCACGAGATGAGAATCGCACCTTCCGGAGATCCCGACCGTCAGCCTAAGTCAGGAATTTCTGTGCGGTAATGCCGGTGGGGAGGTAGGGCTTTCCCTGACTGCGGGCGAGACTCGCGCAACGGCACGGCGGGATTTTCTACAGGAGGCGCGGAGGGCGCGGAGGGTTTCTAAAAAGACGGCGTGCCATTGAAGGGTTCGTTACCTGCCGGGCGGGCTTCTCAAGAAGCCAACGCTCCCGAAACGCCTTTGACAAACCCTCCGTGTGCTCCGTGGCTCCTGTCGATGACTTCCGCTGTCGACGCGCACCGGCACCGCGGGATTTTTTTACAGGAGGCGCGGAGGACGCGGAGGGTTTTCTAAAAAGACGGCGTCGCTTCGAAGGCTTTTGTCAGGTGCAGAGCGGGCTTCTGAGACAGGCAGCGCTCCCGAAACGCCGTTGACAAAACCCTCCGTGTGCTCCGTGCCTCCTGTCGATGACTTCCGCCGTCGACACGCTTTTCCAGGAACCGGGCGCCCCGAGTCCGCCGTCCTCGCGCCCGTTAGGCAGCCC
>JAICUE010000054.1 GCA_025936015.1 Gemmatimonadaceae bacterium | reverse complement strand
CAGGCGGTTCGCGACGCGATCCTCAAGGAGCGACTCCTCGAGTTCACCGGCGAAGGCAAGCGCCGGATGGACATGATTCGAATGGGCACCTTCCTGAAGCCGTTCGGCCTGAAGGGCGATCAGACGGCAGAGCCCTATCGCATTCTCTTCCCGATTCCCGCGACGCAGATCCAGACGAACCCGTTGCTGGAGCAGAACCCCGGCTACTGAGCCGGCGCTGGAACGTCAGGCAGTAACCACCATAGCCTGCTCCCATCCGGGAGCAGGCTATGGTGTCGTTAGGCGGGTCGGTTGTCTCCACGCCCTGCGCTTCCTCCCGCACTCCCCCCGACCCGCCGCATCAGCAGCATGACGAAGACATCGAGCCTGACGCTCGGGCTCACGCTTTTCCATTTGACGCTTGGCGCCTGCACGGGGCGTGAGAAGGCCGCCGAGCCGCGGCGGACGGCGACAGCGCCCGCCGTCGACGGCCACCTGTTCACGATGATGCCGTCGGCGTACACCGGCGTCGCGTTCGAGAACACGCTCACCTACTCGCACGACTTCAACGTCTTCACCTATCGGAATTTTTACAACGGCGGCGGCGTCGCGATCGGCGACCTCACCGGCGACGGTTTGCCGGAGATCGTACTTACGTCGAATCAGGGCGGCCCGCGGCTGTACCTCAACGAGGGCAAGTTCCGTTTCCGCGACATCACCAAGGATGCGGGGATCAACGACGAGAGCGTCTGGACGACCGGCGTCACGATTGCCGACGTGGATGGCGATGGCCTGCTCGACCTCTACATCAGCCACGCCGGCCTCACCGAGCCGGCAAAGCGGCGTAATGAGCTCTACATCAACAAGGGACTGAATGGCGACAGCATCCCCACCTTCTCCGAGCAAGCCGCGGCATGGGGAATCGCTGATGAAGGCTATTCCACGCAAGGTGTCTTCCTCGACTACGATCGCGACGGAAAGCTCGATCTTTTCGTGATCAACAACTCACCGCGCCCGGTGACGAGCTTCGGTGTCCGCAACATGCGCGACGTCCGCGACAAGTATGGCGGCGCGCGGCTCTATCATAACGATGGCGGCCATTTCACCGACGTCAGCGCGAAGGCAGGGATCTACGGCAGCGAGGCGGGCTTCGGCCTCGGCGTCGCCGTGAGCGACGTCAACGGCGACGGCTGGCCGGACATCTACGCGTCGAACGACTTCTTCGAGCAGGACTACCTCTACCTCAACAACCACGACGGGACGTTCACCGAATCGGTCGCGCAGTCGATGCCATATACGAGCTACTTCTCGATGGGGCTCGACGTTGCCGACGTCGACAACGACGGCTGGCCCGACATCTATACCACCGACATGCTCCCCGAGGACGACAAGCGCCTCAAAATGACGTCGAACTACGAGAGCTGGGAGGTCTATCAGCAGCGCGCAGCGAACGGGTATCACCCGCAGTTCATGCGCAACATGCTGCAGATCAACAATCGCAACGGCACGTTCAGCGACGTCGCGCAGATGGCGGGCGTCGCGCGAACCGACTGGAGCTGGAGCGCACTGATCGCCGATCTCGACCAGGATGGGCGGAAGGACATCTTCGTGACCAACGGTCTGGCTCGCGACGTGACCTCACAGGATTACATCGCCTTTCTCGGCAGCAACTCGACGATGCGGGCGATGACGAAATCTGATGGCAGTAAAGTCGACTTCGCCGCGTTGATCAACGCGATGCCCTCGACGCTGCTGTCGAATTACGCGTTCCACAACCGCGGCAGCCTGTCGTTCGCGAATGAGGCCGCGTCGTGGGGGCTCGACACGCCGAGCCATTCGAATGGCGCCGCGTACGGAGACCTCGATGGCGATGGCGCGCTCGATCTCGTCGTCAACAACGTCGACCAGCCGGCGTTCATCTATCGCAACAACGATCGCGCGTTGACGAGGAACCACTGGCTGGAGGTCGCACTGCGCGGCGAAGGTCCCAACCGGTTCGCGATCGGTGCACGCGTGACGCTCACGACACGCGATGGAACGCAGCTTCAGGAGCTGGCCCCCACGCGCGGGTTCCAGTCGAGCGTCGACTACGTGCTCGCCTTCGGGTTGGGCACACGTGACACGGTCGACCGCCTGACGGTGGAATGGCCCGATGGGCGTCGGAGCGCGCTGTCCGCGGTGAAGGCCGATCAGCGGCTGATCGTCCAGCAGCAGGGTGCAACGCCGGACTCTCGACCGGTTCCGCAGCGGGGCGCAGCGTTGCTCGCCGATGTGACGGAGCGCGTGGCGCTCCCCTTCGTGCACCACGAGAACGACTTCGTCGATTTCGATCGTGAACCGCTGATCCCGGAGCTGCTCTCGACGCAGGGCCCGGACGTAGCGGTCGCCGACGTGAACCATGATGGACTCGATGACATCTACATCGGCGGGGCGAAAGGGCAGCCAGGCGCGTTGATGATCCAGCAGCGCGACGGGCGGTTCATCGCGACGAACGAGAAGCTCTTCGACCACGACAAGGCGTCGGAGGACCTCGGCGTGCTGTTCTTCGATGCGGATGGCGACGGCGACAAGGATCTCTACGTCGTCAGCGGTGGCAGCGAGTTTTCCGAGGACTCTCCCGCGCTGCAGGATCGGCTGTACCTCAACGATGGTCGCGGAAATTTCCGCAAGGCCGACGGCGCGCTGCCGGCCGAAACGGTCAGCGGCTCACGCGTCGTCGCCGCCGACTACGACGGCGATGGCGACCTCGATCTCTTCGTCGGCGGACGGGTGGTGCCGTGGAAATACGGCGTCGATCCGCGATGCATGCTCCTGCAGAACGACGGTCATGGACACTTCAGCGACGTGACGGCGAGGATCGCCCCCGAGCTCGTGCACGCCGGGATGGTGACTGACGCGGCCTGGACCGACGTCGACCATGACGGCAGGATCGATCTCGTGATCGTCGGGGAGTGGATGCCGATCACGATCTTTCACAACAATGGCGCGACATTCTCCCGGATGAACGTGCGCGGACTCGAGAAGAGCGATGGGTCGTGGAATCGCATCGTTGTCGGCGACTTCACGGGCGACGGCCGTGCCGACTTCGTCGTCGGCAACCTCGGTCTCAATACGATGCTGCACGCCAGCACAGCCGAGCCGGTGTCGATGATCGTGAAGGACTTCCTGCATAACGGCTTTGTCGAGCAGATCGTGTCCAGCTACTCGAATGGACAGAGCTATCCGTTGCCGCTGCGGAACGAGCTGCTCGAGGCGGTGCCATCGCTCGCCGACCGTTTCCCGAAGTACGCGGACTACGCCGGCCGGACGACGGACGAAGTGTTCCCACCGAGTGAGCTTGGTGACGCCGTGGTGAAGCACGAGTACACCTTGGCGACGAGTCTCGTCAGGAGCAACGCCGATGGCTCGTTCACCATGCTGCCGCTGCCTGACGATGCGCAGCTCGCACCAGTGTATGGGATCCTCGCGACGGACCTCGATCATGACGGCGCGCTCGATCTCCTCCTCGCCGGGAACTTCAGCGGATTCCGCCCGGAGATCGGTGCCGCGGCAGCGAGCTATGGTCTCGTGCTGCGCGGGGACGGAAATGGAAAGTTCACCGCGCTGCGTACGCCGGAGAGCGGGTTCTTCGTCCCCGGCGACGCGCGCGACATCATGCGCGTCGCCACGACTGGCGGTGCGCTGTACATCGTGACGCGGAGCAACGAGCGGCCGCTCGTCTTCCGCTCAGCGAGCGCTCACTGATTCGGTTGCTTCTTCTCGCGGCGGTTCGACTGCTTCGTCTTGATCACGATGACGCCGTTGCCGCCTCGCGAGCCGTACATCGTCTCGCTCGTCGCGTCCTTGAGCACCTCGATCGAGGCGATGTCGTACGGGTTGATGCCCGGGAGTCCGCCATCCGGCTCGGGGGTGAGCGCGATGCCGTCGACGACGTAGAGCGGAGCGTTGTTGGAGGCCACCGACGACCCACCGCCGCGGATCCTGATGGCGATGTTGCCGTTCGCGGTGCGAGCGACCTCGATGCCCGGAACCCTTGCCATCAGTTGCTGCTCGATCGGCTGCTCCGGCGCGCGGGCGATGTCTTCCGCGGTCACTCCGTTCTGCCTGACTGGTGGCGGCGCATTGGCGGTCTTCTTGTGCGCGCACGCGGTGAGCAGCGCGGCTATTGCGCCAGCCTGCAGGAGGAAGCGAGGAAAGTCAGGCATGTTGCTCCGCTGGCGAAGGTAGTCACCCTCATGGCGCTGACTGCGGTTGCGGGGTGCAGCCGCGCCGCGCCGAAGGACCCGCCGCTCTTCGAGCTGCTCGCACCAGCGAAGACAGGTATTACCTTCGCGAACGAGCTCCCCGAGGAACGCTTCAACATTCTCAACTATCTCTACTACTACAACGGGGGCGGCGTCGCGGTCGGCGACATCGACAACGACGGCCTCCCCGACCTCTACTTCACCTCCAATCTGCAGCAAAACCGGCTGTACCTCAACAAGGGACATTACACCTTCGAGGACGTGACCGCCCGCGCGGGGGTGGCCGGCGCCGGCGGCTGGACCACCGGCGTCACGATGGCCGACGTCAATGGCGACGGCTACGCGGACATCTACGTCTGCGGCGTCGATTTCCTCGAGGAGCACGGCCACAACATCCTCTACATCAACAATCGCGACGGAACCTTCACCGATCGAACCAGGGAATACGGGCTCGAGTTCTCCGGCTACTCGACGCAGGCCGCCTTCTTCGACTACGATGGCGACGGCGATCTCGACATGTACCTGCTCAACCACTCGGTGCAGAGCGCGGTCACGATCGGCCGCGGCCCCTTCCGCGAGAGCCGCGATCCGAAGGCCGGCGATCGTCTCTACCGGAACGATAACGGCCACTTCACCGACGTCAGCGCGGCCGCCGGGATTCATGGCCATGGCGAAGCGTCAGGTCTTGGCGTCGTCGTCAGCGACGTCAACCTCGACGGGTGTCCCGACATCTACGTCGCCAACGACTTCCAGGAAGACGATTTCCTCTACGTCAACGACTGCGACGGTACCTTCAGCGAGCGACTCGCGACATCGACCGGACACACCAGCCGCTTCTCGATGGGAGTCGATGCGGCCGACGTGAACAACGATGGGCGCCCCGACATCATGGTCGCCGACATGCTCCCCGATCGCGAGGACATCCTCAAGACCTCGGCGACGACCGAGTCGTTCGCGCTGTTCAACATGAAGCGCCGAGTCGGTTACCACGCGCAGTTTGCCCGGAACACCCTGCAGCTCAATCGTGGGCTGGGGAAGTTCAGCGAGATCGGGGCGCTCGCCGGCGTCGCCGCCACCGACTGGAGCTGGGCGCCGCTGCTCGCCGATCTCGACAACGATGGGCGAAAGGACCTCTTCATCACCAGCGGGATCTACCGCCGGCCTAACGATCTCGATTACATCGCCTACGTGAGCAACCCGGCAGTCCAGTCCACGCTCGCGCATGGGACGCAGGCGGAACAGCTGGCCGTGCTGAAGAAGATGCCGCACATGCCGCAGCCGAACCACGCGTTCGACAACAACGGCGACCTGACCTTCACGGACGTCTCGGCGAAGTGGGGGCTCGGCGCTGAAGGGTTCTCGAATGGTGCTGCCTGGGTCGATCTCGACAACAGCGGCGCGCTCGATCTCGTGGTGAACAACATCAACGCACCGGCATCGATCTACCGTAACCGCTCGCGGGAGATCAACCGTCGCGCGTACCTGACCGTCGTGCTTCGCGGGGCCGGAGCGAACAGCGAGGGGATTGGTGCGAAGGTGCTGGTCGCCGCCGGCGGCGCCCACCAGATGCTCGAGCAGAGCCTGACGCGAGGCTTCCAGTCCTCGGTGGACCATCGACTGCACTTCGGTATCGGCGCCGCGACCGTGATCGATTCCTTGACGGTGATCTGGCCCGATCGGCGATACCAGGTGCTGACGAACGTCAGGCCTAACCGTACCCTGGTGCTCTCGCAGGATGAGGCGCGAGGCCGCTATGACTTCCCGGTCGATGCGCCGGCGCATCCGCTGTTCACGGACGTGACCGCACAGGCCGCGATCCCGTGGCGGCATCGCGAGAATTCCTTCGTGGACAGTGACCGCGAGCCCCTGCTGACCGAGCTTCTCTCGACCGAGGGGCCGGCGCTGGCCGTCGCCGACGTGAACGGCGATGGCCTCGACGACATCTACGCCGGTGGGGCGAAGTGGCAGCCCGGCCGGATGCTGCTGCAACAGCGCGATGGAAGCTTTCACGTCGCGAGCGACCGTGTCTTCGCCGCCGACAGCGTGAGCGAGGACGTCGACGCCGCGTTCTTCGACGCGAACGGCGACGGCCGGCCCGACCTCTACGTGGTAAGCGGAGGCAACGAGTTCAGCGGGCAGAGCGACGCCCTGCGCGACCGGTTGTACATCAACGACGGTGGTGGCCAGTTCCATCGTGCGGCCGACGCGCTTCCCGAATTGTTCGACAACGGATCGTGCGTCGTTCCCGGGGACTTCGACGGCGATGGCGACATCGATCTCTTCGTCGGGAGCCGCGTCGTAGCCGGCGAATACGGAGTGACGCCGCGGAGCCACCTGCTCGAGAACGACGGCGGCGGCCACTTCACCGATGTCACCGCGCAAAAGTCCGACGCGCTCGCTGATGCCGGGTTGGCCACCGGCGCCGCGTGGATCGACTATGACGGCGATGGGCACCTCGATCTCGTCGTCGTCGGCGAATGGATGCCACCCCGAGTCTTCCACCAGGAGAATGGCCGGTTCGTCGACCGCACGTCGGCGGTCGGCCTCGGCGGATCTGCCGGGTGGTGGAATTCGGTGAGCGTGGCCGATCTCGATGGCGACGGGCGTCCTGATCTCGTGCTCGGAAACCTCGGGCTCAACTCCCTTGTGCACGCGTCGGAGAAAGAGCCCGCGCGTCTCTACGTTGGCGATTTCGGGGATGCCGGCGCCATTGCGGCGATCCTCACTTACTACAAGCGCGGCGTGAGCTATCCGGTGGCCGGCCGCGACGAGATCCTTGCAATCGCCCCAGCGCTGCGAAGCCGCTATCCGAGTTACGCCGCGTTCGGTGCGAGCTCGATCGACGAGATCTTCCCGCGGGCGGCGGTCGCGCGGGGAATCGTGCGCAGTGCGACCACGCTCGCGACTTCGGTCGCCATGAATACGGGCGACGGACACTTCGTATTGCGCGCCCTGCCGGTCGAGGCGCAGTTTGCACCGGTGCGCGCGATCCTCGCGCGCGATTTCGACGGCGATGGAAGGTTCGATCTTCTCCTCGCGGGGAATTTCTACGGAGTCACGCCCGCGCTCGGCCGTTATGACGCGAGCTACGGCCAGCTGTTGCGCGGTCGAGGCGATGGGCGCTTCACGGCCGTCGCGATGGCGGACGACGGCCTTGTGCTCGACGGCCAGGTGAGGCATCTCGCGATGGTGCGCGCGCCTGGCGGCGCGCAACTGATCGTTGCCGCACGAAACGACACGACGTTGCAGCTGATTCGGACCGCGAAGACCATGAACTCAGGGAAACGCCAATGACAGACGACGCGAAGATGCGGCACCCGACTCGATTCGTGAGCCGCCTGACGGTCCACGCGTCAGGCGCGCTGACGGTACTCCTGCTCGCGGGATGCTCCACCGCGACGACGGTGATCGCGAGCGCGCCACCGATCGCGACGACTGCCGCGGCCGATTCGCTCTACGATCCGTCGCGCGATCTCGGCACTCTCTTCCACGACGTGCAGATGGCGGCGGTGTTCCCCGACTCGAAGACCTTCGTCGATGCGCGCCCGCTCGCCGCCCCGGCGGTGATCGTCGCTCGCTACGCGGCAGCGCGCGACAGCGCCGGCTTCGATCTCGCATCGTTCGTCAGCCGCAACTTCGAGGCACCGAAGCTCGCCGGCGCCGAGTTCACGACCGATACCACGCGGACGATGGAAGAGCACATCCGCGACCTCTGGCCGGTGCTGACCCGGCACGCCGACACGCCCGATCCACGGTCGTCGCTGATCCCGCTGCCTAACGCGTACGTGGTGCCCGGTGGCCGGTTCCGCGAGGTGTACTACTGGGACTCGTACTTCACGATGCTCGGCCTCGTCGCGAGCGGGCGGACGGACCTCGTCGGCAGCATGCTCGACAACTTCGCTTACCTCATCAAGCGGGTTGGACACATCCCGAACGGCAACCGGACGTATTACCTCGGGCGCAGCCAGCCGCCGTACTTCGCGGCGATGGTCGACCTCTATGCCCGCGCGACCGATACGGCCAGCGTCATGAAGTACCTCCCCGCGCTCGAGGCCGAGCACGCGTTCTGGATGGACGGCGCCGACCGCGTCACGCCGGGCCATGCGTATCGCCGCGTCGTGAGGCTCCCTGACGGCGCGCTGCTCAACCGCTACTGGGACGACCGGCCCTATCCCCGGCCGGAAGCGTACAAGGAGGACTACCGCACCGCGCAGACCCTCCCGGCCGGCCGGCGCGAGGAGATGTATCGCAACCTGCGGGCGACCGCCGAGAGTGGCTGGGACTTCTCCAGCCGGTGGATGCGCGACACCACCGACCTGCGGAGCCTCGAGACCATCGATCTCGCGCCGGTGGACCTGAACAGCCTGCTCTACAACCTCGAGCGGACGATCGCGGCGCTGCGGAAATTCCGCGGCGCGGTCAGCGACTCGGCCGTCGTCACTCGTTTCACCAACATCGCCGAAGCGCGGCGCCGCGCGCTCCTCGAGGCATCCTACGATCCGACGCAGGGCTTCTTCTTCGACGTCCGCTGGCGGACCGGCGAGCGAGTCGCTGACCGCCCTTCGCTCGCCGCGGCCGAGCCCTTGTACTTCGAGATCGCGACACCGGAGCAGGGGCGCGCGACCGCGGCGCGCCTCGAGCGCGACTTCCTCAAGCCGGGGGGCTTCGTCACGACGCTGATGAACACCGGCCAGCAGTGGGACGCGCCTAACGGTTGGGCGCCACTCGAGTGGCTGGCGATGGAAGGTGTGCGCCGTTATGGTCGTGCCGACGTCGCTGACCTCGCGCGCGGGCGGTGGCTCACGCTGAACCGTCGCGTCTACCGCCAGACCGGCAAGATGACCGAGAAATACGACGTGATGGACATCCAGCGGAAGGCCGGAGGCGGGGAGTACCCGAACCAGGATGGCTTCGGCTGGTCAAACGGCGTCGCGCTCGCGCTCATCGCGCAGATGGCCGCACCGGTTCACGCGCCCTAAGGCAGCGCGAGGACGAACAGCGCGAGTGCGCGCGGAATCGCGGCGCGCACTCGCGGCGCGCACTCGCGGCGCGCACTCGCGGCGCGCACTCGCCCATGCTACTTGGGCGCTGGCTTCTCCGTTTCCGCGTAGCCTTCGGTCGCGAGCCGATGACCGGACATCTCGTAGCCGATCGCCGGCAGGTCCTGCACTCCGCTCGCGTCGATCCAGGTGTTGTAGAACTGGAACAGCGCGCAGACCGTGATCGCGTCGTAGATCGCGCTCTCGGACCAGCCGGCCGCGCGCACGCGATCGACGTCGCCCTGCGTGATCGAGAGCGAATCGGCGACCGTCTTCCGGATGAACGAGTAGAGCGCTCGATCCTTCTCGGGGATCGGCGCCGTATCGACGTTGGCGAGCACACTCTGGACGAGTGCGCGGTCTCCCAGCAGCTCAGCCGCGACCGCGGCGTGTGAGCCAATTCAGAAGAGGCACTGATTGAGCTTGGAGGTCAGCGCCGCAATGAGCTCGCGCTGACCCGGCAGCAGGTCCGACGGGCCGCGCATGACGGCCTGCGTGAATCGCGCGAGATGATCGGTGCGATCGGGCTTGTACGCGAAGAGATGCATGATCTGCGGGATGGGAACTCCTCCCGCGCGCATCTGACGAATCGCCTGGCCGCGTGGGCCATCGGAATCGTGGGCTTCGACTTCATGCAGGTACATCGAGTCCATGTTGCGTTCCTTCGTTCGGAGATGCGAGAGTCGAGAGTCGAAACCGCGTTGACAGTCGATAGTCGAAGCTGCAGGAGAGTCGAGAGTCGAAGCTGCGTTGACAGTCGAGAGTCGAAGCTGCAGGAGAGTCGAGAGTCGAAGCTGCAGGAGAGTCGAGAGTCGAAGCTGCAGGAGAGTCGAGAGTCGAAACTGCAGGAGAGTCGAGAGTCGAAATTTCCGATAGTCGAAACCGACCGGCCACGCGGCTTCCGACCGGCGGTCCCGTCAACCGGAACAACCCCCCGGAGCGGGATGCGTCGCCTCTCGACTATCAAGGCAGCGTCGACTCTCGACTATCAAGGCAGCGTCGACTATCGAGTATAAAGGCAGCATCGACTCTCGAATATCATGGCAGTTTCGACGACTCGACTATCAAGGCGGCTTCGACGCCCGACTCTCCCCCTTCGAGCCCAGAT
>JAICUE010000574.1 GCA_025936015.1 Gemmatimonadaceae bacterium | reverse complement strand
GGCCGCCGGTCGCGCTTCTCGACAGCAGCCTCGCCCTGGTCGTCTCGCATGCGGGAAGCCTGGCCGCGCCGCTGCGCGCGGCACTCGACAGCTTTACTGTGCGAACGGGAACACCGGTGACCACGATGAGTGCCGGCAGCCTCGAGGCGGCACGGCGCATCACCGAGCTGCAGGACGTGCCTGACGTCATCGCCCTCGCGGATGAGGAGGTCTTCCCCTCGCTGCTCATGCCGGACGATGTGAGTGGCTATTTCGTCTTCGCGCGCAATCACATGGTCATCGCCGTCTCACCGCGCCACGCTCGCGAGCAGATCGACTCGACCAACTGGTATCGCGTGCTCAGCGACTCGCTCGTCGAAGTCGGACGCTCCGATCCCGATCTCGATCCTGCCGGCTATCGCGCGCTCATCGTCCTGCAGCTCGCGGCGAAGGTCTATCATGCGCCGTCGCTTCCACACGACGTGCTCGCCCGCTCGGGGCCCGAGAACGTGCGACCCAAATCGTCGGACCTCCTCGCGCTCCTCGACCTCGGAGCGATCGACTTCGCGTTCGTCTACGAATCCTCTGCTCGCGCCGCGGGAGTTCGCTGGATCGCTCTCCCTTCGTCAATCGACCTCGGCGACGAATCGAAGGCGGCCGAATACGCGACGGCGAGCGTGGTGGTCAAGGGCCGAACACGCGGACAGACCATCACCATGCACGGCGCGCCGATCCATTACGCGATGGCGGTGCCGAGAGAAGCGCCACACCCGGTAGCAGCAAGCGACCTCGCCGCCTTTCTGTTGTCCGATGCCGGCCTGCGGGCGATGCGGGCGACCGGACTTCCGACGATGCATCCGCGTTACGTCGGCGCGAGCCCGCCGGCCTGGTTCGCCGCATTGACACCGCGGCCGTGACCGATCGTTCCCGGCAGCGCATCGCCACCATCGTTGCCGCGATCGCGGCGTCGCTGCTGCTGCTCTTTCTCGCCGTCCCCACCATCGCCCTCGTCGCACGAGGGGGCGCCGGCGGAGTGCGGGGACTCTTCGCCGACGCCGAGCTCCGCGGCGCGATCGTGCTCACCGTGCTCACCGCCACCTGCAGCACGGTCATCGCCGTGGCGTTAGGCACCCCACTCGCCTGGTCGCTCGCCCGCCGCGATTTCCGCGGCCGGTCGCTGATCGACGCGGTGCTCGACCTCCCGCTGCTCATCCCGCATCCGGTCGCCGGCATCGCCCTGCTCCTCGTCCTCGCCCGCGGCTCACCGTTAGGCGCCGCCCTCCTCGCCGCCGGAATCCGCGTCGTCAGCACTCCGCTCGGGATCATCGCCGCGATGCTCTTCGTCTCGGCCCCGCTCTACGTCAGCGCCGCGCGCGAAGCCATTGCCCGCGTCGATCCGCGATACGAAGGCGTCGCTCGTACCCTCGGCGACACGAAATGGCGTGCCTGGCGCCGCGTCACGCTCCCGCTAGCCCGCCGCGGACTCCTTGCCGGCGCGGTAGTGTCGTGGGCGCGCGCGTCGAGCGAGTTCGGCGCGATCGTGATCATCGCCTATCACCCGCGCGTGGCGAGTGTGCTGAGCTACGACCGGCTCACCAGCTACGGGCTGCGC
>JAICUE010000331.1 GCA_025936015.1 Gemmatimonadaceae bacterium | reverse complement strand
ATGCCCGACACGAGCTTCATCAACATGACCGCGCCCGGCGTGGACAAGGCGCACGCGGTCCGGGCGATCGCGGCGCGGATGGACATCGCCCTCGATGACGTGATGTTCGTCGGCGACGGCAACAACGACATCGCCGCGATGCGGACGGTCGGTCATCCGGTGGCGATGGCGAACGCTGAACCGACGGTCCGCTCCATCGCCCGCGACATCGTCGGGCATGTGGACGACGCCGGCCTCGTCGACGCGCTGGCGATCGCGATCGAATCGCGCGCGAAGCGCGGCGCGGCCTGGCTGTAGCCGCCGGCGCGCGACGCGGGACGTGACGCATCGCACACCGCCCGCCTCCACTTGCTTGGACGCGCCGCGCTTCGTTATGTCCGGTCGTGCCGCGCTCGCTCTATCTCATCGCCAATCCGGCCGCGGGGTCGGGCCGCGCCGCACGGCTGCTCCCGACCGTTAGGCGCGCGTTCGACGGCGTCGGGGCGCGCGAGACGATCCTCACGACCGCGCCCGGCGACGAGGCGCGCTGCATCCGCCGCGCGCTCGACGGCGGCGCCGACACGATCGCCGTCCTCGGCGGCGACGGGACATGGAGCAAGGCGACCGGGGCGATCATCGATGCCGGCGCCGGCGGCTCCTGTCGCATCGCGCTCCTTGCCGGTGGGACGGGCAACGACTTCGTCGCCGCGTTAGGCGGCCCGTCGCGGGCGTGGGTGACGCTCGCCCGCCTGGCCGCGGAAGGGCCCGACCGGCGCATCGACACCCTTCGCGTCGATGGACGCCACACGCTCAACGCAGCGGGCTTCGGCTTCGACGTCGGCGTCCTCGAGACGATGCAGCGGGTTGGCGGAATCGAGCGCCTCATCGGCGGCGCGCTCCGCTACCGGCTCGCCGCACTGCAGCAGATCTTCCGCTATCGGGCCGTCGCGTTCGATCCGGGAGATGGCGGGGGACGGCGGATGCTGCTCCTGGCGGTCGTTGCCAACGGCTTCCGCTACGGCGCCGGGCTGCCGATCGCTCCCGGTGCCCGTCCCGATGACGGGATGGTGGATCTCGTGACCATCGATGACATCGCGGCGTTGCGGCGGATCCTGTTGTTCCAGGCGGTGACAGCCGGGCGTCACCTCGCGATCGGTGCCGTCCGCACCGTCAGGCAGCCGTCATTCACCCTGCACTTCGATGCGCCACCGCGCTTCCAGGTCGATGGCGAGCTGCATCAGGCAGCGAACGCCGCGGTGCGCGTCGAATGCGTGCCCGGTGCGCTGCGGATCGTTACCGCGGCGGGTTCGGCGACGGAGGGACCGGCGCCGCGCCGGCCGGCGGCTGCGTCGGCGGAGCCGGATTCTTCTCGCGCGCACTCTTCGAGATCGACGGCCGCTCCCCGCTAGCGCGGTTCTTCGTCGTCGCATCGATCTCGGCGAGCAGCCGCGTCTCGATCCCGTGGACGTCGAGCGGACCGAGCATCTGTTTCAGCTCGACATCGTCGGCAAGCGGGTGGCCGAGCCGGCGATAGAGACCGGTGACGAGCTGCAGCGTCTTCGTCACCTCCTGCTCCGTCCAGAGTCCGACCTGCAGCGATAGCTCCTCGCGCAGCTCGGCGATCGCTGCCTCACGCTTCTGCGCGAGGAGGACGAAAATCGAGAGGAAGATCGCCTCGAGCGAGACGACCATCGTCAGCAGCCCGAAGGGATATGGATCGAATGGCCGAAGCCCGACCGCGCGGAACGCACCGATGTTCCAGGGCAGCCAGATCGCGAACCAGATCACGTGGAAGACGAGAAAAGGCGTCGACGACGCGAACTCGTTCAGCTGCTCGGCGATCTCCTCGACGGGCGTGCGGTCGGCGGCGCGCTGCGCCTTGATCGCCATGAACGCGCGCGTCGCGACATGACGGGCACTGCGACGCTCTCCCGCACCGGGTACGCCGCCTGACGCCGACGGCATCCCTGGACTCGAAAACTGGTCGCCGCTCGGGTTCGACATTCTGCAGGGAAATGGTTCGCGTGACGCACGCTACGCATCGCGCAAGCGCCAGAACCGTGCCCTGCGATGAGCTGTCGCTAGTCGCGCGGCTTCGCGCCCGTCGGCGGCGTGCCGCTGTCCGGCGCGGCGCTGGGCTGAGCGGCTGCGGAATCGGCCGCGGCCCGAGCGGCTTTTGTCCGGCGCATCGATTCCGGCGTGGCGAACACCGCCGCCGCCGTGTCCCCGGCGGCCACGGAGAGCGTGATCTGCGATGGCATGAAGGTGTCGCCCGCTCCGTCGACGGTGACGAGATGGTCACCCTCCTCGACGCGGCGCAGGATCGGGGTCGAGCCCTGACGAACGCCATCGATCTTCGCCGGCGCCGTCCCGCCGGAGATCACGACGCGAATCCAGCCATACTGCATGCGCGGTGCGGTGTGACTCGTCATCGCGGCAAGCGCGGTGTCGAGCGCGATCGACGCGGGTGCGGAGCCGCTGCGACCCGTCGAGTCATGCAGCGCGAGCGTGTCTCCCGCCAGCGGCACGACCGGTGTCGCGCCGACTGCGTTGTTCGCCGCCATCGCCTTCACCAGGCTGTCATGCGCGGCGAGCTGCGCGGCGAGGACGATGCTGTCGTGAATCGCGACCGAGTCCGGCGTCACCGGTCCGGCGTCGCGCACCCCGGCCAACCCTTCGATCGATAGAATAGCCGGCTGCAGCGCCGACATCATCGGATCGCGTGTCTCCGGGAATGCGAACGCCGCACCGACCCCGGCCATCAGCACGAGCGGTACGAGGACTCCGGCGAGTCCACGCTTCGCCGGCTGCGCAACGGGCCGCGCAACGTATCGCGGGCCGCGCTGCGTCGCACCGGCATTGGTCGGACGCAGCCCGGCGAGCGCGTCGACGAACGCCGTGACGGTCGAGAAGCGCTGCGCCGGATCCTTCGCGAGCGCGCGCCGCAGCGCCTCGTCGACTCCCTCCGGCAGCCCGGTGCGCGAGTGCGTGAGCGGCGGCATCTCCGCCGAGAGATGCATGCGCAGCAGGTCCTGCACGCGCGGCGTCTCGAACGGCCGCTTGCCGGTGAGCATCTCGTACGCGACGATGCCTAACGAATACTGGTCGGCGCGTCCATCGATCTCGGCGCCGCGCCACTGTTCGGGCGACATGTAGCCCGGCGACCCGATGATCCCGGTGCCTGTCGCACCCGCCTCGGTGTTGCTCAGCGCCTTCGCGATACCGAAGTCCGCGACCATCGCGTGACCGCTCTCACCAAGCAGGATGTTGGCCGGCTTGATGTCACGATGGACGACGCCCTGACGGTGCGCATGGTCGAGCGCGGTGGCGACTTCCTTGAGCAGCTTGACGACGTGATCGAGCGTGAGCTGCTTCCCCGACCCGATCAGGTCCTCGAGGCTGCCGCCGCGCACGAGTCGCATCGTGTAGAACGCGACGTTCTGTCGCTGTCCGACAGCGAAGATCGGCACGATGTGCGGATGATCGAGCCTCGCCGCGAGCCTGGCTTCGCGCTCGAAGCGCATGTAGGCGTCGTGCGCGAGGATCGGGTCGAGCGCTAACACCTTTAGCGCGACGTCGCGATCGAGCGCGACTTCGCGCGCGCGAAAGACGATGCCCATCCCGCCGCGCCCGAGCAGCTCGAGGAGCTTGTACGCGTCGCCGATCGATTCCTGCAGGCGCGCCCGCATCCGCTCGTTCTGTGCCGCCGGCGAGCCGCCGCCGGAGACCGCCGCGCCGCATTTCGGGCAGGGATGCATCGGGTCGGAGACCGTCGCGCCGCACTGTCCGCAGACGCCGGCGATCCCCGCGTGCAGCGTCACCGCATCGGGCGACGTTCGGGTCGGCTTCGTCGGCGGCTCGATCATCGGGTCAGCCGTGTACCCGCTTGACCGCCTGGCGCGCGCGCTCGCGGTCGCCCCAGGTCGGGAAGAGCTCGCGCGCCGCGGCGACGCACCGCGACTCCGGCGCCGCAGCGTT
>JAICUE010000474.1 GCA_025936015.1 Gemmatimonadaceae bacterium | reverse complement strand
CGCGGCGCATGCCCTCGCCGCCACTCTCGACGATGGCCGCTACCCGACGCGGGCCGAGCTCGCCGCATGGACGTTAGGCGACGACGCCCAGCAGGTGGTGATGACCGCACTCCTCGCCGAGCCGGGCGACCAGCCTGCATCGGCTGCGCTCAGCGCCGCGGTTGCCGCGCACATCGACGGGCTCCGGGCGCTGCGCCGCGCGGCGTCCGCGGACCCGGGCGTCGACAGCCGCCGCGCCCGCCAGCTTCGCGACATCTGCCGCGCGCATGACGGTGCTCGCACGATCGCCTTCACCCAGTTCGCCGAGACGGTGAGCGCATACTGGGCTGCGCTCCGCGACACGCCATACGTCTGCGCCCTGACCGCGCGCGGTGCGCGGGTCGCCAACGGCTCGCTGCGGCGCGCCGAGGCGTTAGGCGCGTTCTCCCCTCGTGGCGCGCGGCCCGGCGCAGCGCGGCGCATCGACACGCTCATCGTGACCGATCTCGCCAGCGAAGGCCTCGACCTCCAGCTCGCGTCGGTGCTGGTCCATCTCGACCTGCCGTGGACGCCGGCGCGGCTCGAGCAGCGCGTCGGCCGCGTCGTTCGCCCCGCCTCCCCGCATCGCGTCGTGCACGTCTATTCGATGGAGCCTCCGCTCGCTGCTGCAGCGCTCCTCGACATCCGCCGCCGTCTGGCTGCCAAGCTCGCCGACGCACGCCTCGCGCTCGGCGACGTGATGCCGGACCTCGGCGTCGATCCGGACACTGGAACGACAACCGCAGCGGCAGACCCGTCGACCGATCATGCTCCGCGGCGCCAGCGGCTCGCGCTCGCGACACCGGTAGCCGCCGGGCGCGTGAGCGACGCGCTTGATCGCTGGCGAATTCTCGCGCACTACCCCAGCGGCGGTCGCATCGCGGCGCCAACACCGGAAGCTCCGATGGCTTCCTTCGCTCACATCACGGCAAGCGTGCCTGGATGGCTCGCGCTCGCCGGCGGCGCTGCACCGCGACTCATCGCGGCGCTCGGCGATCACGTCAGCGACGCACCAGCGCTCGTCGCCGAGGTCTGCGCGCTGATCGACGGCGCGTTGGCGACTGCGCGACGCCCAGCCGCCGCGCCAGCTGAAACCGCCGCCCAGCCGCCTAACGGCGGAGGGGCGAACGAAATCACCGCCGCCGCTCACCAGCTCAGCACATGGCTCGATTCTCGTCGCGCCGCTTCTCTAGCCGGAGTCCCCGATATTCCCCTCGTTCGCACGCGCCGACGCGCCCTGACCGCGGTCGCGCGCATCGCGAATGCCCCCGCCTCCGCCCGCCTAACGCTGTCCCCCCTCGCCACCCGCGCCCTCACCACCACGGCTCGCCCCCTGGGCGCATCGCTCGAACGCGACCTGCAGATCGCGTCCGGGGACGCCGCCACCCCCGCGCCCCTCACCTCCATCCTCGCCGCGATCGCCGCCCTCCCCCCGAATCCCGCCCGTCACGCGGCATCGATCCCTCGCGTATCACCCGCGGCTCGCCGCACCGCCGAAACCCCGTTGGTCATGATCGTCCTCGCTCCCGCGCCCCCGCCCGGCTGACCCGACCCGCTCCCAGCCCCTCCCTCCCCCCCGCCCCCCGCGCCGTGCAGGTCGGCGGACCACGGACGCGCGCAACCGTACCCGCGGACGCCTGCCCCCTGGCCGATCCCCTGCCTCGTGCCGCGTGACCCTCCTGCCCCTGCAGCATGCCGAGTGGCAGGGCAGCCTGCCTCATGCCTCGTGGCAGTGTAGTTGTGCTTCGTGGCAGTCAGGGGGCTTTCAATGGCGGCCAGTCAGAGCAACCTTTGCCTGCCCTTCAAACCCTTCGAGCAGTCGTGGTATCTGATCCCGTGAACGACGGAACCACGACTGAATGGCGACCCTGGCTCTCTCTCACACCGACACCACGTCTCGACCGGCGCTCGACTCCGACGTTGCCCTTGCGGCCGCCGGAGACCGTGATGCCTTCGAGCGACTCTACCGCGCCAACTCGGGGCGGGTCTTCGCCCTCTGCATCCGGATGGCGGGAGATCGCTCGACCGCTGAAGAGTTGACCCAGGACGTCTTCGTCAGGGCGTGGGGGAAGCTCACCCAGTTCCGCGGTGACTCGAGCTTTTCGACCTGGCTGCACCGGCTCGCCGTCAACGTGGTCCTGAACGCGAGGAAGCAGCAGGGCCGGATGAACGCGCGGCATGAAGAGATCGACGATGGAAACGAGTCGCTGTCGCAAACCGGGTTACCCGTTCCGGGAATGCGGCTCGATCTCGAAGCGGCGATCGCAATGCTGCCCGCTGGAGCTCGCCGGGTGTTCGTGCTTCACGATGTCGAGGGGTTCACACACGAAGAGATCGCCGAGCAGACCGGCGTGACCACGGGCGCGACGAAGTCGCAGCTGCACCGCGCCCGGATGCTGTTGAGGGAGGCACTGAATCGATGACTACGACCATGAATTGCGAGCAGTTCG
>JAICUE010000566.1 GCA_025936015.1 Gemmatimonadaceae bacterium | reverse complement strand
GTTCCGGTTTCGAGGTGCGCGTTGTAGCCGTTCGCGATGCTGAGCACCACCGGTCCGTTCTGCGTCTGCAGGTCGAGGCCGGCTCCCTCCCACTTCGTGCCGCGCAGCTCGGCGTTGATCGGGCCATTCTGCGTCCGGCCACTGACGTCACCAGCCATGTCGTACACCGACACCGGCCCATTCACCGCGCGCGCTTCGACTTTCCCGTTCAACCCTTGCAGGTAGACGCCGCCATTGTGCGTCGTCGCCGAGATGTCGGCGCCGCGCGGGAGGACGACATCGAAGCTGACGGACCAGTTGCGTCGGCCCTCGGTCGCGGGTCCGCTCGCCCGCACGGTCGTCGGCGTGACCTCGATCCGGATTTGCCGCGCGATCGCGATCGCCTCGTCACCGCTGCTCGCGCTCGTCGCGATCTTCGCGATGACGATCATGCTGTCGCTCGTTCCTCCGACGACACTGATCCCGCCGTTCTGCCCCGCGTCGATGCTGACGTGGCCCCGCGGCGCGGCGATCGCGACGCGCCGCACCTCGCAGTCGCGGGAGCGCTGGTCGCTGTCCCAGCCGTTGTCGCCGTCGCGGCAGTCGTCGAGCCACTCGGTGGTATCGGCGGGATGATGATCGCGGTGCGCCTGCGCCTCGAGCAGGGGCGCGGCGACGAGCGTGAGGGCGATGAGCGGGACGGTGATGCGCATGGGAATCTCAGGAGGGCGGTGGCGTTCCACTGCGGCGTCCCTCTCTGACATCCCGTTCGCGCCGATGGTTGGCAGCTTCACGGATTCTTGCACGAAGTCCGCGCGCCGCGCACAACGGCGCGCGTTGTTCCATTCGCGGCCGAGGTGATCGCCGCCTCGCCGATGAGGCTGTCTCCCTTCACGACGAGGGTCTCGCTCAACGAGGTTACCGCGTCGCTCGAGTGGATCCGGATGACTGACGGGCCGAGCATCGTCCAGGTCGCCCGAGTCCCGGCCGCGAAGGGCCGCGCGCCGGGTGCGGGCCGCAGCACCCGTGCGCGGTCGCTCGTCAGCGAATCGAGTGTGGTGCTGAGCTCGATCGCGGTCGGAATCGACGTGAGCGCGACACTGGTCGTGTCGCCGGTAGTCGAGTGAGTCGCTTCGAGCAGGTAGCATCCCGCCAATCGCGTGGCGTCGCTGTCAGTCAGCGGCAACTGCACCAGCTCTGCGGCGTTCTCCCGGCGCACGCGCGCTGCGGGCTGTTGCATGAGCGATGGCACGGCGGCGGTTTTTGCCTCGCTGAGCATGCGGCCGACACTTCCCGTGGACGCCGGCGCCGGCGCGCGCGCTTCGAGCGTCGCCGCGCCGCCAGTCGCGCCGTTAGGCGGTGCCGGCACGGGCGCGCGGGGTGTCGCGGCGCTCGTCGCGGCATCGGCCATCGCGCTGCTGCCGGCGCCCGCTGGCTGTCCGACTGCGCCGTCGTTAGGCACGACTGCGCGGCGCAGCGGTGCGGCGTTCGACGTAGTCGCGGGCGCAGTCGGCTTCGCAGCGGCGGCGCCGCCCGGGGCATTGACTGATGCTCGCTGCGCACCCACCTCCCGATCCGGCGCCGCGGCTTGCTGCATGACGCTGGGAGCCGTTGCCTGTCCGGGCGTCGCCGCGGCCGCCGCGATCGTATCC
>JAICUE010000477.1 GCA_025936015.1 Gemmatimonadaceae bacterium | reverse complement strand
TGATCATCGCCGGCTCCGGCCCGACCGATCGCGATGGGAACTCGCCACTGCTGCCGGGCGCGAACAACAGCTTGAAGTATCTCGCCGAGGGACTGGCGGCAAAGGGGATCGCCAGCGTGCGCTACGACAAGCGTGGCGTCGGCGGCAGCAAGGGCGCGATGCGCGGAAGCGAGAGCGATTTGCGCTTCGATGACTTTGTCGCTGACGCAGTCGCCTGGCTGACGAAGCTGCGCACCGATTCACGCTTCACGACGGTATCGGTGGTCGGGCACAGCGAAGGTTCGCTCATCGGGATGATCGCGGCACGCGAGGCACACGCTGACGCCTTCGTCTCGATCGCCGGCGCCGGCCGGCCGGCGGGACAGATCATCCACGAGCAGCTGTCGACGCGCGTCCCGCCCGCGATGCTCGCCAGCGCCGACCGGACGATCGCGCAGCTCGAAAAGGGCGAGACGCCCGACTCGGCGCCGCCAGCGTTAGGCGCGCTGTTCCGGCCGAGCGTGCAGCCGTACCTCATCTCGTGGTTCAGGTACGACCCGGCTGCCGAGATCGCGAAGCTGACCGTCCCGGTGCTGGTCGCGCAGGGAACGACCGACATCCAGGTCGACGTCGCCGACGCGAAGGCGTTAGGCGCGGCCCAGTCGAAGGCGAGGCTGCTGATCATCGACGGGATGAACCACGTGCTGAAGCAGGTCCCGGCCGACCAGGCCGCGCAGCTCGCGTCGTACAGCGATCCGTCGCTCCCGGTCGCTCCCGAGCTGGTCGACGCGATCGCGGCGACGGTGAAAGCGGCGCATCACTAGCGAGGGTTTCGCGGTAAACACCTGTCGCGTGTAAGTACCTGCTTGCTTTCGCCGGCGGGCCCCGCTAGCGTTCGGGCCATGGAAAGCAGCCGGATGAAGATTCTCGCCGCGGCGCAGCGGGTGTACGCCGAACACGGCTTCCGCGGCGCGACGACGCGGCGCATCGCCGAGATCGCCGGGGTCAACGAGGTCACCCTCTTCCGGATCTTCGGGAGCAAGGACGCGCTCCTCGACGAGGCCGTGAGGCCTAACGCGACGCGGCGCGAGGTGTCGGTGCTCACCGATCACCCGGTGGACCCGGGGGCCGAGGTCACCAGCTGGGTCGCCGCCCAGCTCGAGTTCCTCCGCGAGCGGCGGTCGCTCATCCGGAAGACGATGAGCGAGGTCGAGGAGCGGCCACACCTCATCGCCTGCGTCCGTGAAGGTCCGCAATGCGCCCACATCGCGCTGACGCAGTACCTCGCCGCGCTCGTCGAGGACGGGTGGATCGCGCCGAGCCCCGACCACAAGGCGGCGATCGCGATGCTGATGGGCGCGGTCTTCGGCGACGCGATGGGACGCGAGATGATCCCGGAAAACTTCCCGCCCGTCAGCGCCGCGCCCGCCGCCTATGCCCGGCTCTTCCTCCGTGCGATCGGCCTGCGGGCCCGGCCGGCGCATGGCACGCGCGCCGGCGGTGGGCGGAAGCCGGCGGCGCTGCCTCGCGGCGGGCGACCCACGAACAGCTCAGGTCACACCCCTCGATGACATACAGCTCCACATTCCACGTCGCGGCGCTCGCCGCCGCGGCGCTGGTCGGCGGCACCCTCGCGATCGCGTCACCCCTCGCCGCGCAAGCGACGTCGCCCGCGACCGTCATGACGCCGGCCGTGCCTGACGCGCGGCCGCTCACGCTCGACGAAGCGCTTCGCATCGCCGAGGAGCGGAGCGAGGGCGTTCGCATCGCCCGCGCCGGTGTCCTTCGCGCCCGCGGCCAGCAGTACCAGGCGCGCAGCCAGTTCCTCCCCCAGTTCAACGGCGCGATCAGCTTCGTCAAGACGCTGCAATCGCAGTTCGACGCGCTCTCCAGGCTCGGCGGCGGCGGCCCCGACACCAGCGCCGCGTCGCTCGCCAACAGCCCGATCGCCAAGATCTTCGCCTCGCGCCAGACGTTGACGTTAGGCATCAACGGCCAGTGGAACGTCTTCGCCGGCGGCCGCCTCCTCGCCGCGAATCGCATCGCCGGCGCCTCCCGCCGCTCGGCCGAGATCGGCCTGGCCAGTGCGCTCGCCTCGCTCCAGCTCCAGGTGACCGAGGCGTACTACGACGCCGCGCTCGCCGACCAGCTCGCGGTCATCGCCGACTCGGCGCTCGCCCAGAGCGAGCGGACATTGGCGCAGGTGACGGTGGCGAAGAACGTCGGGAACACCTCGGAGTTCGAGTTGCTCCGCGCGCAGGTCACGCGCGACAACCAGCGGCCGACGGTGATCCAGCGCCGGACGCAGCGCGACCTCGCGATGCTCCGCCTCAAGCAGCTGCTCGACATCCCCGCGGACGATTCGATTTCACTCGCGAGCGCGCTGAGCGACACGTCGAGCATGGTGACCTTCGCCGCCGACGTCGACGTCCCGCGCGGCGCGCTCA
>JAICUE010000243.1 GCA_025936015.1 Gemmatimonadaceae bacterium | reverse complement strand
TGCGGCGGGAAGCTCGTCCGCCGCAAGGACGATGAACCAGAAGCGATCCGCAATCGTTTAGCGGTATATGCGAAGCAGACCGCGCCCGTTCTCGACTGGTATCGCACGCATGGCGCGCAGGTGCGAACCATCAATGCGGTCGGGACGCAGGATCAGGTGACAGCTCGCGCGCTCGAGGCAATCGGGAAATGATCCAGCTGAAATCGATTCGCGAGATCGACGTCATGGCGGAGGGAGGGCGAATCCTCTCGGCGACGCTCGAGACGGTGCGTGGACACGTCCGCCCGGGAATCTCGACGGCGGAGCTCGATGCGATCGCCGAGGAGTTCATCCGCAGCCATGAAGGCGCCGTCCCGGCGTTCAAGGGGCTGTACGGGTTTCCGGCGACGCTCTGCACCTCGGTCAACAACGAGATCGTTCACGGCATCCCATCGCGGTCGCGCGTGCTCCGCGATGGCGACATCATCTCGGTCGACGTCGGCGTGAAGTACAAGGGCTACTACACCGACATGGCGGCGACCGTCCCGGTCGGCACCGTGGACGCGCGAACGGCGAAGCTCCTCGAGGTGACGAAGCACTCGCTCGACGTCGGCATCGAGGCAGCGCAACCCGGCAACCATATCGGCGACATCGGCGCCGCCGTGCAGCAGGTCGTCGAGGCAGCGGGTTTCAGCGTCGTCCGCACCCTCGTCGGCCATGGCATCGGCGTCGAGCCGCACGAGGAGCCGCAGGTGCCGAACCATGGCAAGCCGAAGCGCGGCCAGGCGCTCGTGCCCGGGCTCTGCATCGCGATCGAGCCGATGGTCAACGTCGGCAGCGCCGGGACGCGAACGTTAGGCGACAAGTGGACGGTCGTGACGCAGGATGGATCGCGCTCGGCGCACTTCGAGCACACGGTGGCCATCACCGCGGACGGCCCGCGGGTGCTGACGCGGGCGGCGTGACGTTCTCGCGGCTCGGACGTTCCATCCGAGCCGGCTGCAAGCTGTAAGCGGCAAGCCGTGAGCGAACGGCGTTGACCGCAGTTCGCTGACTGCTTTCAGCTTATCGCTTACAGCCGTCAGCGACCGCCTAACGGCGGCTAGAATGGGGCGGCCAACTGCGCCTCGACCGCGGCCGTTGCCCGGGCCGCGGACGCGGACGTCTCAGCGACCGCGCGCGCCGTTTCCGCGAGCAGATCCGCCCCCTGCGACTTGTCGTCGAGGGAGGCGACGTTTATCCGGACGTTGTACGACGCGCCCTTGCAGGCCGCCTCGGCGAGCAGCGCGGCAACGCCGGCGTCGGAGGCGGCGTTCGTGTTGCCGCGCTCGGCGACCAGTGCGGCGAGATCAGCCACGCGCGCGCAGGCGCGCGCGGTCTCGAGGGGGACAGCGGCGGCTTGCAGGAGCGCGGTCGTGATCGCGGCCTGACGCGCCGCGGCCGCGGGCTCTGGCTCCTTCGGCAACTTGTACGCGTCGGCGACCGACGCGTACGCCGCAGCATCGCGGGCGACGAGCGACGAGAGCTCGGTGACGAGGCCGGCGCCGGTGAGGGCGGCTTCCTTCATCTCGGCCTCGACCGCGGCGTATTTCTTCTTGCCGACGGTCAGCCCAGCGACCATCTGGGCGAGTGCCGCGCCTAACGCGCCGACGTGGGCGGCGACGCTGCCGCCGCCGGGGACGGGAGACGGCGACGCGACCGACGCGACGAAGCCGCCTAACGACTCGCCCCCGGCCACCGATGCGCGCACCTTGCGCTCGAGCACCTGGTCGATGGTGAACCTGTCGAGGCGGACGTGCCGGATGCCGGCGTCGAAGAGCACGCGTTCGGGGACGAGGCCGACGATCTCGCTCCACGTCGGCGTCACCCCCCACGCCTCGGCCTCCATGCGGACCATGTCGAAGGCCCGGTGCAAGGGTGTGCGTTCGGTGTCGACGAGGTTCATCGAGACCTGGGCCTGCCCGTCGACATCGAGGGCGAGCGCCTTGACTCCCTTCAGGCCACCCGACGAGCCGCGCACCGCCTTCGCGACGCGCCTGGCGATCTCCATGTTCGACGACGGCCCGAGATAGACGTTGTACGCGACGAGAAATGGACGAGCGCCAATCGCGACCGCGCCGAAGGTCGGATGAATCTTCTCCGGACCGTAGTCAGGGCGGCGCGCCGGGTTGGTGCCGATCTCGGTGCGCAGTCCCTCGAATTCGCCGCGCCTGACGTCGGCGAGGTTCTCGCGCGATGGCACCGTGGCCGCGCGCTCGTAGAGGAAGACCGGCACCTGCAGCTCGCCGCCGACGCGCTTGCCTAACGTGCGGGCGAGGACGATGCAGTCCTCCATCGTCGCCCCCTCGAGCGGGATGAACGGGACGACGTCGGCCGCACCCATTCGCGGATGCTCGCCGGTGTGCGCGTTCAGGTCGATCAGCTCGTGCGCCTTGGCGATGCCGGCGAAGGCGGCGTCGACGGCGCGCTCGAGTGGAACGACCAGCGTGATGACGGTGCGGTTGTGCGACGCGTCCGACGATACGTCGAGGATCGAGGCGCCGTCGACGGCGGCGATCGCATCCCGGATGGCGGCAACGACTTCGGGACGACGGCCTTCCGAAAAATTCGGGACGCATTCGACGAGCTTCATCGGTCAGGACGTGGGATTGGTGAGGTGCTCGAGCAGCCACCGGTGCATGAAGGCATTGCCGGCGACGATTCCCGCATGCGCGACGCGCGACTGCATGCCATCGAAATCAGTGACGATGCCGCCGGCCTCGCGCACGAGAAGGATACCAGCGGCGACGTCCCACGGCGCGAGCGTGAGCTCCCAGAACGCATCGAAGCGCCCGCAGGCGACGGACGCGAGATCGAGCGCGGCCGCACCGGGACGGCGGATTCCGGCGATCGCGCGCATGATCTCCGGGAGTCGGGCGACGTACGGCTCGATGTCTCCGTGACGCTTGAACGGGAAGCCGGTGCCGAGCAGGGCGCGTGAGGGCGTATCGATGCTCGAGACGGAGATCGGCTTTCCATTGCGCTGTGCACCGCCGCCAGCGGTCGCGGTGAACAGCTCGTCGCGCGGAACGTCGAGGATCACGCCCGCGCGAAGTTCGCCATCGACGAGCGCGGCAATCGAGACGGCATAGGCGGGAAAGCCGTGCAGGAAGTTGGTGGTGCCGTCGAGCGGATCGGCAACGAGCACGATCCCGCGATCGACGTCGGCGAGATGCGGCGCGCTCTCCTCGCCGAGCAGTCGCGCGTCAGGCAGGCGCGCGCGCATGACGTCGGCGATGCGCGCTTCGGCGGCCCGGTCGACGATGCTGACGAAATCGGTGGGAGTCTTTTCTTCCCAGCGGAGCGTGGCGATCCCGGGCTCGTGCTCACGGATCGCGGCCGCGGCCTGGCGCGCGGCGGCGACGACTGTCTCGAGCAGGAATGCGTCGTCGGCGCGGCCGCGCGAGCTGGCGGGTTGCTCTCGCTCCGGCGCGCTTCTAGTTTCGCGTGATGCCACGGATCCTAAGCGGAATTCAGCCGTCAGGTGAGCTGCACCTCGGTAACTACCTCGGCGCAATCAAGAACTGGGTCGAGTTGCAGGAGCGGTACGAGTCGCTCTTCTTCGTGGCGGATTACCACGCGATCACGCAGCCGTACGAGCCGGAACTGCTGCGCAAGCGCCGCCGTGAGATGGCCGCGTCGATCCTGGCAGCGGGAGTCGATCCGGCAAAGGCTTCACTGTTCCTGCAGTCGGACGTGCCGGAACATACCGAGCTGGCGTGGATCTTCAATAGCGTCACGCCGCTCGGTGAGCTCGAGCGGCAGACGCACTTCAAGGACAAAGCGCAGCGGCAGGGGAGCGTCATGACGGGGCTGCTGACGTATCCCGTGCTCCAGGCGGCTGACATCCTTCTCTATCGCGCCGATCTGGTCCCCGTCGGCGAGGACCAGGTGCAGCACCTCGAGCTGACGCGCGTCATCACGCGGCGGTGGAACGCGCAGTACGGCAGAGGCGAAGATTATTTTCCCGAGCCGCAGCCGCTGCTGACCCCGGCCCGCCGCATCATGGGGCTCGACGGGCAGACGAAGATGTCGAAGTCGCTGAACAACTACATCGGGCTGCTCGAGACGAGCGCGGAGATCTGGGCGAAGCTTCGCCCGGCGGCGACCGACCCGGCGCGGCAGCGGCGGACCGACCCGGGCACGCCGGAGGTCTGCAACATTTACCACCTCCATCGGGCCTTCAGCGACGCCGCGACCGTGGAAGAGGTTGCGGTGAACTGCCGAACGGCGGGGTGGGGTTGCATCGACTGCAAGAAGGTGCTGCACAAGTCGATAGACACCGAGCTGACGCCGATCCGGAGGCGAGCCGCTGAAATCGCGGCGAAGCCCCAGATCGTCGACGACGCTCTCGCAGCGGGTGCGGCACGTTGCCGGACGATCGCGAGCAAGACGATGAGCGAGGTCAAGGAGCGCATGGGTTTTGCCTAGCTTCCGGGATAGACCCCACCCGGAGGAGACATGGCTGGTTCCGAACCCCGCGGCCTGGTGACGATGGTGTGCATCACCTGCGGCGCCGAGCAATTTTTCGATCAGAGCGTTCCGTCGTCTATCAAGTGCAGCAAGTGCGGGAGCAGTGTCTTCCGCCAGTTTGCCACCCCGACCCACCCCGACGAGGCGACGATCGCCCAGCTCGAAGAGCAGACGCGGAGCATGGCGTACGGCGATTCCTCGCCCGACACCTCGCCCGACGACGTTCGCGACCTGGGCAACCGCTGACTGACGCGCCCTGACGCTCCGCGCGTCAGGCCGCGGCCGGCGGACGCCTGGCGGCGGGGATGACCGTTCGTTCCAGGCGCACCGTGATCGCAATGCTCGTTGCACCAGACATTCCGTCGGCCGGACAGTTCGTCACCGTGCTCCGGCTCGACCTGCTCGCGAAGCTCGCGCTGGCCGTGCTACTCGGCGGCGCGGTCGGTCTCGAGCGAGAGCTCTCGGGCAAGCCGGCCGGCCTGCGTACGAACATCCTCATCTGCGTCGGATCGGCGATGCTGATGGACCTCTCCGTGCGCATCGGTAT
>JAICUE010000235.1 GCA_025936015.1 Gemmatimonadaceae bacterium | reverse complement strand
GAAGCGCGCGTCGCTTTCGTTTCTCGGACAGTCGGGGGTGATCGAGGGGATGACCGACCTCCGCCGCGGTCTGGTCGTCGACGTGACTCCCGAGATCACGCAGCGCACGACCGGCGCGCCGCTGACCGCCGCCGGCACGCGCGGATGGGACTACCGCGCCGCCCACCCGCAGGTCGGCGGTACGGTGCGCTGGGGCGTCACCAACAACATGACGCTCAACGCGACGGCGAATCCGGACTTCTCGCAGATCGAATCGGATGCGGGACAGGTCCAGTTCGATCCGCGCCAGGCGCTCTACTTCACCGAGAAGCGCCCATTCTTTCTCGAGGGAAGCGAGCAGTTCTCGACGCCACACAATCTCGTTTATACCAGGCGCATCGTGCAGCCGGTGGTCGCCGGGAAGCTCACCGGCAAGGTATCGGGGCTCAATCTCGCGCTGCTCTCCGCGGTCGATCGGAAAGCCGGCTCGGACGATGGCGCGGACCACCCGATCTACAACATCGTGAGAGTGCAGCACGACCTCGGCGGACAATCGCGGGTCGGTGCGACGTATACCGACCGCGTCGAGGGCGCGGAGTTCAATCGCGTCGCCGATGTCGATGGCCGCTACGTCTTCGGCGGGATCTACAGCGTGCAGGGCCAGTATGCCCGCAGCTTCACGAAGGACAGCGTGCGCGCGCCGACGATTGCCGCGCCGCTATGGCAATCGGTGTTCAGTCGCAACGGAAAGCGCATCGGCATCCGCTATTCGCTCGACGGCGTGAGCGATCGCTTCCGCACCGAGAGCGGCTTCATCGGCCGCGGCGGGATCGTCACCGCCGGCTTCGATCATCGCTTCACCTGGACCGCGCCGGCGGGCCGGTGGCTGGAGACATTCAGCTTCAGCCCCGTCGTCTACTCGACGTGGCAGTACGAGCGTTTCGTCGACCATAAGGACGCGATCGAAAAGCTCGTGCACTTCAACCTTGCAGCGAGCGCTCGCGGTGGATGGAACGCCGGCTTCGGGCTGTTGACCGAGACGTTCGGCTTCGATCCGCAGCTTTACGCGGGGTATCGTATCCTGCGCGGTCCGGGGGATACGATCGCGTTTCGCGGCGTCGGCCGGATCCCCAACCAGGATTGGGTCGCGTCGCTGAACACTCCGGAGTGGCGGAAGCTGTCGGCGAACGCGCTCTATCTCTGGGGGCACGACGAGAACTTCTTCGAGTGGCAGTCGGCGAACATCGTCTACGCGAGCTACGGCCTCACGCTGCGGCCGAGCCGGAAGCTGCGTGTCGATGCGAGCTACCAGTTGCAGAGCTACCGCCGCCGGCCCGAAGGAACGATGGTCGGCGAGTTCCGCATCCCGCGGCTCAAGCTCGAGTACCAGCTCGACCGCGCGATCTTCCTTCGTGTCGTCGGCGAGTACGATTCGGGGGTACAGGACGCACTGATCGACGCCGGGCGCACCGGCCTGCCATTGCTCGTCGACGGCCGGCTCGTCCCGGCGCGGACGTACAGCGATTTTCGCGGTGACTTCCTCTTCTCGTACGCGCCGGTGCCGGGCACCGTATTCTTCGTCGGCTACGGCGCGGGATACAGCGACATCCGCGACACGCCGCGGCCGTTCAGCTTCCCGCGATCGTTAGGCCTGACGGGTTACGCACCGGAGAACGACGCGCTGTTCGTGAAGGCCAGCTACCTGCTGCGACTCTAGGGCTAGCTCTTCCCGCCGGGCGTGTCGGTGCAGTTCGCGCCGGTCTTGTTCTCGAGCGAGGGGCGCGCCGGCGTCGAGGGAACGTCGATGTCGATCGTGACATCGGTCGGTGTACCGGGCTCGATGACGACCGGCTTGACGATCTTGTCCTTCAGGAACCAGATCTTGTCGCCGCAGAGGAAATCGGTCACCTCGATCTCGTACTTCCCCGGTGGCTCGACAATCGGTGGTCCCCATCCGTCCGGGTTCGTCCCCGACTTGAGCGTTCCGTACAGCCAGTGGCCATCGGGGAGATGGAGCGAGTACTTCGTGGAGAAGTAGTTGTTGCTCGCAATGTCATAGATGCGAACGCGAAGCGGCGCGGCGCCCGGCGCCGTACTCGCGCCGGGAGCGGCGGAGCCGGGAGTCGGCGGCGGCGCGCCCGGCGCGCTGAATGCGAGGCGAGTCGTTCCCGCGCTGCCGGCGTTCGCGCTGGCCGCCGTTGCACGCGCGTTAGGCGACGCGGAGTTTTCCGTCGCCCTGGCGCGCGCGGTCGCGACCCGCGCAGCGGCTATCGAGTCGCGCCGCGCCTTGGCGACAGCGACCGCCTGGGCCTTCGCCGAATCGCGCGCCGCGGCTTTCGCCTTCGCCTCGGCCAGCGCGACCGCCTTCGCCGAATCGCGTGCTGCGGCTTTCGCCTTCGTCTCGGCCAGCGCGACCGCCTTCGCCGAATCGCGCGCCGCGGCTTTCGCCAGCGCGGCGGCCTCCGCGGCCTTGCGTGCTGCGGCCCGCGCGACCGCGACGGAGTCGGCGTGTGCCTTCGCCTTCGCCACCGCTTCCTTTTTCGCCAGCGCGCGCGCTTGCGCCTTGGTCAGCTTCTTCGGCGGGGGCGCTGCCGCGGCAACCGCGGTCGGCCGACCGTCGGGGATCGAGGCGACGGCGACCGCATCGTGCGAGAGGCGACGGAGCACGAAATGTCCCTCGCCGTCGGCGCCGCGGCGATACCAGCGGCCCTTCGCCGAATCTCCCCAGAACTCGCCCCACATCGAGACGCCACCATGATCGACGCGGGGGATGAAGTCGATGCCGACCGAGTCCCCGCGCACGTAACCACTCACTTCGGTCACCATCGACGTGTCGCCCGGCCCGAACGAGGTGACGTTGGCCGGCTTGAGGAAGCGGTTGCCGAAGAACGACTGCAGGTTGAGGTTGTGCCGCCCGAAACGGTCGGTGGGCGACCACCACGCCATCGAGCTGAAGTCGATCTCGCCGTCGATCTGGCCGGCCATCGGCTCGAACCGCTCGCTTGGCTTGTCGAGGTGAAGCTCGAGGCTCCAGCGTCCCTCGAGGGCCTTGCTCGGCCCATCGGCTCCGGGCTGCTGCGCCGCGAGCACCGTGGTTACGGTCGCGAGAGAGAAGGCGATGAACGAGGCGCGGGCCGACCGCCGAAGTGCGTCGTGCACTCCGCCGGAGGAATGCGTCTTCGTACCGCACGCAGCTGCGATGTCTTCGCCCTGACCTTCCATCAGCTCCCTCGCCATTTCGAGTCCCGACGACGCACGCCCCGCGCGGTACCGCTATCTGCTGCAGCGGCCCGCGCCGGGCGTAGTGCCGTCACCTGTGCAGGAGATACGCCAGCCGTCGACGAGACCGGCAGAAACCCCCGACCGCGGCGCAGCGAAACGGATGTTCAGCCCGCGCCGCCCGCGAGTACGACGATGATCCCCGCTATCCCGACACAGAGTGTGATCGCCGCGCCGACGATGGCAAAGCGTAACCACCGTTGATACGGAACCCCCGCGGCGAGCAGCACCGCCATCAGCGCACCGTTCGTCGGGGTGAGCAGCTCGGTCAGCCCGGCACCCATCTCGTACGCGAGCACCGCCGCGAGGCGCGGCAGGTGCAGCAGGTCGGTCAGGGGGACAAAAACGGGCATCGTCAGCACCGCCTGTCCGCTCACGCTCGGGACGGCGACATGGATCAGCGACTGCGCGGGAATCATCAGCAGCGCGGCGCTCGTCGCCGACGTCTTGCCTAACGTCGACGCCATCGCCTGGAGGATGGTGTCGATCACGTGCCCATCGGTGAGCACCAGCGAGATGCTTCGTGCGATGCCGATCAGGACCGCCGCCGAGATCACGCTCTGCATTCCTTCGATGTAGGCCGTGGTCGTCCCGCCGACACCGAGGCCGCCAATCAATCCGGCGGCCACGCCAGCGATCAGGAACGACGCCGACAGTTCGTTGAACCCCCAGCCGCGCGCGAGGGACCCGTAGACGTAGATGACGACGGGCGCCGAGACGACGAGCAGGATGAGGACGTCGCGGCCGGAGACTGGGGTTCGCGCGATGACCGACGGCTCGGGCATCACCGTTCGCATTCTTGCCGCGTGCCGCATCGTCCAGCCGATCCAGAGCGCGATCGCGACCACCAAGAGCCCGAGCCGGAACAGTGCCGCGGTCGACACCGGCAGCTGGGCGAGCTGCATCGCGATCCCCGCCTGGAACGGATTGCTCGGCCCGAACGCACTGCCGATCATCGCCGCACCGGCGCTCATTGCGACGACACTCACCGCATCGATCCCGAGCCCCGCGCCGAGGACCATCAGAACGGGGATGAGTGGGATGATCTCCTCCTGCATGTTCTCGAGCGCGCCCATTGCCGCGAAGAAGAGCGAGATGATCGGGATCGCGACCAGGCCGCGATCGCGCAGGCCGCCGACGAGCGAGTCGACGAGCCTGCCTAACGTTCCGAGCCGGTCGACCACGACCCATGCGCCACCCGCGAGCAGAATCAGAGCGATGACGTCGGCCGCCTCGGCGATCCCGCGCGGAACGGCGACGACGGCGGCAAAGGGACCGACCGGCGCACGGTCGACCTGGTGATAGGTCCCGGCGACGACGACGTCGCGATGGGTGACCGGATCCTCGCGGCGGTCGTACTGCCCGGCGGGGAGAATCCAGGTGAGCACGGCGGCAACGCCGACCGCGAACAGCAGGAGTACGAGCGGGTGTGGAAGGCGGAAGCGCGGGCGGTCGCCGATCATCTGCGTCTCATACCGCGACATGGAAGAGACGCCCGACCCCGGCGGTGATCGCCATCGCCAGTCCGCCCCACAGCGCGACTCGCGCCGCGCCGACCACCATCGATGCGCCGCCGGTTCGCGCGGCGACGCCGCCAAGCAGGGCGAGCATCGCGATCGTCAGCGCGACGACGACCGTCGTCATGCTCGACCACGGCGCGAAGGCGACGAACAGCACCGGAACGGCCGCGCCCATCGCGAAGCTGATCGCCGAGGCGAGCGCCGCCTGCAACGGCTTCGCCGTCAGGACCTCGGACAGCCCGATCTCGTCGCGGGCGTGGGCGCCTAACGCGTCATGGCCCAGCGGATCCTGCCAACCATCTACGCCGGCGACCCGGGGGGGGCAAGGCCGTACGAGATAGACGGG
>JAICUE010000306.1 GCA_025936015.1 Gemmatimonadaceae bacterium | reverse complement strand
TTCGGCGGCGCTCTGCTGCTCGCCACATGCGGCCACCGCGAGCGCCAGCGCCGCGACGAACCTCTTCACTTCGTGTCCCGCTCGAACAGATAGACCACCGGCACCTTTAGCGATTCATTAACGACGTACCGCCATCTCTGGTCGCGGCTCTCGGAGATCGGGCTCGTTCGCGTCGGCGACGTGAACGGTTCGAGCCCGAGCCGCCGCGCGAGGATCGAGAGGCGAAGCATGTGAAAGGGATCGCTGACGAGGATCACGTCGCGGCGCTTCTGCCCGCTCATGATCGCCACCACGCCCTGCAGCGACTCCCGCGTCGTCCGCCCTTCATTCTCGAGGACGATTGCGCTGTCCGGGACGCCACGCCGGAGCGCATAGCGCCGGCTGACCGCGGCCTCGCTGGTGGTGTCGCCCTCTCCGCGCCCACCGGTGACGATCAGCAGCGGAGCGAGCCCGGCCCGCCAGAGGGCGATTGCATGGTCGAGGCGCGCGCGAAGCACAGGAGATGGCCGGCCGACATACTGCGCGGCACCGAGCACGACGATCGCGGCCGCAGGCCGCGCCTCGTCGCGCCGCCCCGTGATCACGATCTCGACCATCGTCAGCGCCCAGAGTCCGAGCATGAGAAGCCCGACGATACCGAGCAATCTCGATCGGCTCTTCCTGGTCATTGCGACCAAGCTAGCAACGGTCGCCCCCGCACGGAACGACTAACGGGCTGCCGATCTCACTCGGCCAGGCTGAGCAGCGCGAGCCAGAACACATCGAACGAGACGCGCGACTCCCGGTCGGGGTTGAGCGCCGCTTCGAGCGCGAGTCCGTCGAGGATCGCGACCACCACACCCGCCATGAGCTCGGGGGGCACGCGCGGCTTGAGCTCGAGGAGCTTGAAGAGCTGCCTCGCGGTTGCCTCGGCCTGTGCATGACGCAGCCGAGCCGATCGCTGCGCGGCGAGTACCGCCCCGGGTGCCGGATCGTGCATCAATTCGAGCAGTACCCGCAGCTCGCGCAGCTCGAGCTCCCGCTCGATCCAGCGCCAGAGTGCGTCGATCGCCTCGGGCGGAGGACAGCCATTCATCGCATTGCGCTCGCGGCCGAGCACGCGCTCGGTCAACCACTCGATCAACCGCGCGAGCAGCGCGTCGCGATCGCGAAAGTGATAATGAATGAGCGCCTTGCTCACCCCGGCTTCCGTCGCCACATCCTGCATGCTGAGGCGCACCAGCCCCGCGTCGCGCACGCGGCGCGACGCGGCGGCCAGAATCTTCGCCGGCGCCGACTCGCTCGAATCGCGCGGGATCGCGTCGATAGTCAGAAGGTGATCCGTGTCCGCGGAGTGGGTGCCTCGACCTTGTAGCCAACACCGGTGAGCTGAGCCTGCAGCGCATCCTGTGCGTCCGCTTCCCCGTGCACGAGATAGACCGTGCCGAGCGCCGGTGAGCTTTTTCGGACCGCGCCGAGCCAGCGCGCAAGCTCGGTGCGGTCGGCGTGGGCGCTGTAGCCGTTGAGGACGACCACGTCAGCACGCAGTGGTTGCTCTTCGCCTAGCAGCTTGAGCATCGGCCGGCGCTCGACGATCCGCCTGCCTAACGTGTGCTCGGCCTGGAACCCGACGATCAGCACCGTGTTCCGTGGATCGCTCACCCCGTTGGCGAGGTGGTGGACGATGCGGCCGGCTTCCGCCATCCCCGACGCGGCGATGATGATCATCGGACCCTGCGCGCTGTTCAGCGCCTTGGATTCGCTGACGTCGCGCGTGTAGTGCACGAGATCGAAGCGGAACAGATCCGCCACTTCGCGAACGAACTCCTCCGTCTGGTCGAACAGTTCGGGGTGCAACTCGAACACCGAGGTGGTATCGATGGCGAGCGGGCTGTCCACATAGATCGGGATGGCCGGGATACGCTTCTCCCGCGCGAGGATGTGCAGATCGTAGATGATTTCCTGCGTCCGGCCGACAGCGAACGCGGGGATGAGGATCCGCCCGCCGCGAGCCGCGGTCTCGGTCACGACCTTCGCCAGCGCGCCGCGCATATCCTCGACCGGCGGATGATCGCGATTGCCGTACGTCGACTCCATCACCACGATGTTGCCACCCGCCGGCGGCTGCGGATCACGGATGATCGGCAGACCATAACGGCCGACGTCCGCGGAAAAGATGAGTCGCCGCGTTACGCCCTTTTCGCTGCAGTCGACGATGACCGACGCAGAGCCGAGGATGTGGCCCGCGTCCACGTACGACACCTGCACGCCGGGCACCACGTCGAACGTTTTTCCGTACGGCACGCCGACCATGAGCTCCTGCACGCGCGTCGCGTCGCGCATTGCGTACAAGGGCTCAACGGTCTGCTTCGATCGTTTGGCGTAGAAGCGTGCGTCCTGCTCCTGGATGTGCGCCGAGTCCGCGAGCATGATCGCGCACAGGTCACGCGTCGCCGGCGTTGCCCAGATCGTCTTGTCGTAGCCCTGGCTGACGAGGAACGGGAGCCGCCCCGAATGGTCGATGTGCGCGTGCGAGAGTACGACAGCGTCGATCTCGCCGATCGGGACGGGCAGCGTGCGATTCTTCTCGTCGCTCTCGATGCGACGCCCCTGGAACATTCCGCAGTCGAGCAGCACGGTATGGCCGTTGACGCGCAGGATGTGGCAGGATCCCGTGACTTCGCGGGCCGCACCATAGAATTCCAGTTCCATCGCGATCTCGCTCGGGGTTGAATCCGACCAGCCGGCCGCTGATGTCGGTCCGTGCTGCGCTCAGGGCTCGACGACGTCTCGCTGGAAGACGATCGTCAGCCGTGTGCCGTCCTGTGCCATCATCGCCGGCTGCCAGCGCGAGCGACTGCGCTCGTTGAGTAGGTCGGTCAACGCATCCTCGTCGTCGCGCGGCTGACGGGTCAGACGCAACATCACTGCCTGGTATTCTTTCATGGTGGCGAAATTACTAGCTTCTCCTCCATGGACACCACCCCGCGATTCCCCTCGCTCCGTCTCGTGCAGCATCCGCTCGTGCAGCACAAGGTCACGCTTCTCCGCGACCAACGCACGCCGACGAAGATCTTCAAGGAGCTCGTCGACGAGATCGCGATGCTCATGGCCTATGAGGCGACTGCTGATCTCCAGCTCGAGCCGGTGCCGGTCGAGACTCCGCTCGAGAAAACCACCGGGCGGCAGGTGAGCGGGAAGAAGCTGACGCTGGTTCCCATTCTTCGCGCGGGGCTCGGGATGGTCGAAGGCATTCTCCGCCTGGTACCTGCGGCGCGCGTCGGCCACATCGGTCTCTATCGCGACCACGACACGCTCGAACCGGTCGACTACTACTTCAAGGTGCCTGGCGACACGTCGGAGCGCGACTTTTTCGTCCTCGACCCGATGCTCGCCACCGGTGGCAGCGCAGTTTCCGCCGTCACGTCGCTCAAGCGTGCGGGCGCGTCGCGCATCCGCTTCCTCTGTCTCGTCGCCGCGCCGGAAGGTGTGAAGAAGCTCGCCGACGCGCATCCCGACGTGATCGTCTACTGCGCAGCCCTCGATCGCGAGCTGAATTCGCAGGGGTACATTCTCCCCGGGTTGGGCGACGCAGGCGATCGCTTGTTCGGCACGCGATGACACGGGCTCGCTGTAAGTGGTAAGCCGCAAGCACTGAGCGGACGGCGTGCAACCGCAAATGCGGTGACGCCGTCCGCTCGCTGCTTAACGCTTACAGCTTACCGCGCTGTTCAGCCGAACCACTCGCGAGGGCAGTCCCGTTGCTGGCGTGCGGCATCGATGATCCAACGCTGCGTCTGCGTGTCCGTGACTTCGTCAGCGACGGTATTGAACCAGATCGCGGCGCGCTTCAGGTCGCCGACGCGGCGCCAGAGCTCCCCGACGAGGTAGCTGAGGACGGCGCGCTCTTCGCGCGGCACGCCGTCGAAGCTCGCGAGCGCTTCCTCGAACTTCCACGCTGCCTTACGGCGGAAGAATCGCTCGGCCTCGCTGTCGTTCTCGTCGACACAGCACCAGGCGGCGCGGAGCAGCAAGTCGGCAACGTGACGCGGCTCGCTCGACTGCCAATCCGCGACTTTCGCGGCGGCTTCGTACTTCTCCGAGCCGGTCATCCCCGTCGACGCGACCGGCGCGAGCTCGTTCCACACATGTTCCTTCAGCGTCGGCGTCACGTCGGCTTCGTCGGTGAAGTCGCGCTCCGCTCCTGAGTAGCCGCACCGGTTGCAGGTGTGGATCAGGTACGGAAGCGGCTGCGTCCCGGCGGCCCGCTCATGAAAATCGGTCCGCTTGCCGCCGAATGAGTTGGTCGACACGACCGCCTGC
>JAICUE010000496.1 GCA_025936015.1 Gemmatimonadaceae bacterium | reverse complement strand
GGCGGGAGCGTGTGGGAATCGAACCCACCCAACCCGACGAAATCGGGTCGCACCAGTTTTGAAGACTGGGGCAGCCACCAGGCCACATGCGCCCCCAATGTCACGCAACAACCACCCCGGCCGCCCCGCCGGCAACGACTTCGCCGATCACCGTCGCGCCCGGAACGCGGGAAAGATACTCGGCCGAGCGCTCCGGGCGGAGGGCGACGAGAAGACCGCCTGACGTTTGCGGGTCGGTGAGCAGTGCCCGATCGAAGTCCGACGCTTCGCCCCACGAGACCATGTCGAGGACGAATTCCAGGTTGCGCTCGGCGCCGCCAGTGCGTGCGCCAGCGAGCCACGCGTCGCGCACCCCGGGGAGTTGCGGGATTGCGCCACGATCGACGCGAATACGCACCTTGCTCGCCCGAGCGATGTGCGAGAGATGGCCGAGGAGGCCAAAGCCGGTGACGTCGGTCGCACAGCGGCAATCGAGCGCGACCGCGACGCGGCTCGCGACGGCGTTCAGCGTCGTCATCGACGCGACGAGCGCCTGGAGCTCGGCCGCGCCCAGCTTTTCGTTTTTCGCGGCCGTTGCAAGTATCCCGGTGCCGAGGGCCTTGGTGAGAACGAGGACATCGCCGGGGAGAGCCGCGGCGTTCGTGAGCAGCCGATCCGGGTCGACGCGACCGGTGACGGAGAGACCGAATTTCACTTCGTCATCGGCGACGGTATGGCCGCCCACGACAACCGCGCCAGCGGCGTGCACCACGTCCTGGCTGCCGCGGAAGATCTCGCTGAGCACCTCGATCGGCAGCTTCCCGCTGGGGAATGCGGCGATGTTCATCACGGTGAGCGGCTCGCCGCCCATCGCGTAGACGTCGGAAAGCGCGTTGGCCGCAGCGACTCGACCGAAGTCGTACGGATCGTCGACGATCGGCGCGAAGAAGTCCACAGTCTGCACGAGCGCGACGTGATCGGACAGGCGAAAGATCCCCGCGTCGTCGAAGGTCTCGTGACCGACGAGCAAACGGGGATCATCGCGCCGGGCGAGAGGCGCGAGCGCACGCGTGAGGTCGCCCGGACCCAGCTTCGACGCTCAACCGGCGCAGCGAGCGAACTGCGTCAGGCGGAAGAGCTGCTCGCGTGAGTTGGCCATGGTCGGGGACCGTTGGGGTGACTGTGTACTGCGGAGCGCGCTAGCGGACGACGGCGGTCGCTTCGATCTCGACGAGCACGCCGCGCGGCAGGCCGGCGGCCTGCACCGTCGACCGGGCAGGGCGCGCGCTGCCGAAGGCCTTGGCGTACGCCTCGTTCACGCGTGGGAAATCCGCCATGTCAGCGAGGAACACCGTCGTCTTCACGACGTCGGCGAAACTCGAACCAGCCTCTTCGAGAATCGCGCGCAGATTGGCGAAGACGCGCTCCGCCTGTGCGACGACGTCACCGGCGACGATTTGTCCGCTGGCCGGGTCGAGGGCGATCTGTCCAGCCGTGAAGAGAAAGCCATTGGCGACGATCGCCTGCGAATAGGGACCGATGGCGGCGGGGGCGCGGTCGGTGTGAATCGTCTTGATGCTCACGTCAGCTCCGGGAAAACGGTCGTGAAGCGCGGGTGCGCGAAGGATTCTATGCGGCGGGCGAAAGGTTGAACAGTCGGCGCGCGTTCGCGGCAACGGTCGCGGCAAGCGCGTCCTCATCGACAGCACGGACGAGCGCGAGTCGCGCGACCGTGTGCGCGACCCACGCGGGCTCGTTGCGCTTGCCGCGATTCGGGACAGCCGCGAGGTATGGCGCGTCCGATTCAGCGAGGAGCCGGTCGTCGGGAATCAGCCGGATCAGGGCGTCGTCCGTCCACTTCCTGAAGGTGACGATCCCGCTGAAGGAGACGAACCAACCGACGTCCAACGCGGCTGCAGCGAGCGCGTGGCTGCCGGTGTAACAATGAAGCACACCGCGGACGCCCTGCTCGCCGGCCTCGCGGATCATCGCCGTGGTATCGGCTTCCGCTTCGCGAGTGTGGACGACGACGGGGACGCCGCGCTGGTGAGCAAGCGCCAGTTGCGCGGCGAACGCAGCACGCTGGCGGTCGCGCGGTGAGTGATCGTAGTGATAGTCGAGCCCGCACTCACCAACCGCGACCGCGCCGCGCGCGAGCTCGGCGTCGATCGCCGGGTTGTCGCGCGAAGCTTCGAAGTCGGCCGCATCG
>JAICUE010000110.1 GCA_025936015.1 Gemmatimonadaceae bacterium | reverse complement strand
TGGTGAACGCATCGCTCAGCTCTCACCATGCGCACGACGCGCTGGTCGAGATTCTCACGACCATGTCCGCCGAGGTCGTGGCCGAGGCGTCGATCAGGATCCCGGTGACCGACCGAACGATGGATGCGGCGCGAATCGCGGGCGATGCGTTGCTCGGACCGTTGCTGCGCGACGCGGTGAAGGGGCTCGTCGCGCGCTGCGCTGCACGGCTCCAACACTGCGATGAGAGACGAGAGAGGCTCCGATGAGGAGATGAGAGATGAGCGACGAAAAAACGATTGCGGTTACCAGCACATGCGCCGTTGCCGTTCCGCTTAGCGAGTTCTCTCGTCTCTCATCTCTCGATCGCGGTATCTCTCGTCTCTCATCGCAGTGTTGAAGCTGGCGTCGCGCAGCCCCTACTTGACGGTCTCCAGATACGCGACGCTCTTCGGCACGTTCACCATCGGATCCGGCGTTTCGTCCTCGAGGTAGTAGTACTCGAAGCCGTCCTTCTGTGCCGCCTGCAGGAGCTGCGGCCATGGCACCTGGCCCTCGCCGATCGCCGCCTGCTGCTCGGCGGGAATCCCGCCGGAGAGCGAACCGCGAGCGACGCCCGGCTTCATGTCCTTGATGTGCATCAGCTTGAAACGCCCCGGATACTTCTGGATCAACGCGACCGGGTCGACGCCGGGCAGCCATGTCCAGAGGACGTCCATCTCGAAGTGCACGAGTGCGGGATCGGTCTTCGTGATCATCAGGTCGAGCAGCGTCCCGTTGCCGTACTTGACCGGCTCGAAGCCGTGGTCGTGGTAGAAGAACGAGATCCCCGCGGCCTTGAGGGTCTTGCCGAAGCTGTTGAAGTCGGCGATCGCCTGGCGCGCGTCGGCCTCGGTGAAGCCCTTCTGGCCGTCGTGCGGATACCAGGCGAGTCCGACCCACTTCGCGCCTAACGCGTTGGCGTTGGCGATGATGGTCTCGGGGTGGTTCTTCAGGTCGTCGTATTCGACGTGCATCGACGTCGCGTGAAGTCCCGCCTTCTGCAGTGCGGCGGCGAACCGGGCGATCGGCATGCCGTAGAGTCCCGCCGTCTCGACGCTGGTGAATCCCATCCGCCGCACGGTGTCCATCATCGCGACCGGATCGGTCTTGGCGAGATCGCGGAAGCTCCAGAGCTGCACGCCGAGCGGACCCTTGAAGTCACCCTCGTAGCTGATCTCGTGCGCGGCGGCAGTGGAGGCACTCTTCGCCGAGTCGGCATTCGCGGTCGTTGAATCAGTCCGGGCCGCTCGAGTGCTGCACGCCTGCGCGGCGACGAGCGCCGCGACTGTTGCGAATGAGAGTCTGCCGAGCTTTATCATGGCGTCTGTGAAGGAGGGCGAGGGCGCGCGCAGGCGATCCAGGATTCACGTTCGTTGACAGCGTGACGCTACCGCTCGTCGCGCGGCGCTGTCAATATCACTTGGCAAGGAACGTCGACACTCCCACGAGTCCCCTCGATGACCAGCCTGACCAGGCGCGACGCGCTCCGTCTCATCACGGCCCCGATCGGTCTCGCCGCACTGGGCGCGTCGCCGCTGGAGATCGTCCGCGGCGCGAGCGCCCACCCGGCCTCGCGGCTCAAGGTCCTCGTTGCCGGCGGTCATCCCGACGATCCCGAAAGCGGCTGCGGCGGGACGATCGCCCGCTACGTCGCCGCCGGACACGACGTCGTCGCGCTCTACCTCACCCGCGGCGAAGCGGGGATTCCGGGAAAGTCGCACGACGAATCGGCGAAGATCCGTACCGCCGAATCGGAACATGCGTGCGCGATACTCGGCGCCACGCCGCGTTTCGCCGGCCAGGTGGATGGCGACACGCACGTCGATGCCACCGCGTACGCCGCGATGCGCGAGCTGCTCGACCGCGAGCGACCGGACGTGGTCTTCACCCACTGGCCGGTCGACACGCATCCCGATCACCGCGCAATGTCGCTGCTGATCTACGACGCGTGGATGCGACTGGGCCGGTCGGCAGCGTTAGGCTGGTTCGAGGTGCTCACCGGCGAGCAGACAGAGGTCTTCGCGCCGACCGACTACGTGGACATCACCGCGTTCGCGCAGAAGAAGCGCGACGCCTGCTTCGCCCACGCGAGCCAGAAGCCGGAGGAGTGGTATCCGGTGCACGAGCGGATGGGCCGCTTCCGCGGAATGCAGCACGGCTGCGAGGTCGCCGAGGCGTTCATCCGGCACGACAAGGGACCGCCGCTGCCGCTGCCGGGATGAGGAGCGTCAGGCGCCGCCGCTGATCGCGCACCTACTCCCCGAATCGCACCTTCCGCGTCTCGACTTCCTGGCCGGTCGGCTTCGCGAGGGAGCCGTACAGGTCGGGACGGCGCGCCTTCATCCAGCGCCGGCCTGATGACGTCGGCAGCAACGCAGCGTCGAGATCGGCGACGATCATCGCGTCGCCTAACGCTCGCGACTCGGCGATCACCTCGCCGTAGGGATCGAGGATCATCGCGTTCCCGGTGCGGATCTCGTCGTCGTCGGGTCCGACGCCGTTGCTGAAGAGGAGGAACATCCCGTTGTCGTGCGCGCGGCTCGGGAGCCAGCGCATCAGCCACCCACGCCCCTTCGGTCCGCAGAGCTCCGCTTCGCAGGCAGCGGGGTCGTCGGCGCGACGCGCCCAGATCGCCGGATCGATCGGCTTCAGTCCCCGCGGGCTCACCGAGTTGCAGCCGCCGGTCTGGTGCGGCGCGAGCAGGATCTCGGCGCCGGCGAGCGCGGTGGCGCGCGCATTCTCGACGATGTTGTTGTCGTAGCAGATCAACACGCCGACGCGACAGCCGTGCGGCGTGTCGAAGACGGTGTAATGATCGCCCGGCGAGAGAAACTCGCTGACGAAGACATGCAGCTTGCGATGCACCGCCCACCGGCCGTCAGGCATCGCGACCAGGTACGAGTTGTAGAGGCGATCGTCGTCGGCGCGTTCGACGAGACCGGCGCCGATCGTCATGCCGTGCTCGCGCGAGAGCCGCAGAAGCTCGCGCGACAGCGGACCGTCAGGCACCGGCTCGGCGAGTGCGGCGAACTCGTCGCGCGACAGCTTCCGCGTGTGCCAGTATCCCGTGAGGCACATCTCGGGGAAGGCGATGATCTCCGCCTTCTCGCCCGCGCCCTCGGCGACGAAATGGCGAACGCGCCCGAGGTTGTATTCCTTGTCGCCGGGCGCGTGCTGGAACTGGACGGTTGCGACGCGAATGTCACGCATGCATCAAGATGCGCGATGTCCTCCGTACGCGCGAGCGGAGGTCGGCGCGCCCGGCGATGCTATGACACGGCGATGAGAGATGAGAGAGGCTCCGATGAAGAGATGAGAGATGAGAGAACCTGCTGGGCGCAACGACGACAGCGGGTGTGCCGGTAACCGCAATCGTTGTTTAGTCTCTCATCTCTCATCTCTCGATCGCGGTATCTCTCATCTCTCATCGCCGTGTTTGAACTCGACAATGCGCACCGATCCGCCGGCTACCCCTGTATCGCTCCGGGGTCCATCCAGAAAACTTCCCAGTGATGCCCGTCGAGATCGTAGAAGCTCCAGCCGTACATGAAGCCATGGTCCTGCGGATCGGCGACGTGGGAGCCGCCGGCGGCGATGGCCTTGTTCACGATCCCATCGACTTCAGCGCGGCTGTTCACGCTGAAGGAGAAGAGCGCGCTGGTTTCCTTCTTCGCGTCGCCGAGCGGGCGCTTGCTGAAGCCGGTGAAGCGATCGCGGACGAGGAGCATGAAGTACGCATCCTCGCCGACGAGCATGCAGGTCGCCGTCGCGTCGGTGAACTGGGTATTGAAGGAGAAGCCTAACGCTTCGAAGAAATCGATCGAGCGTTGCAGGTCGCTGACGGGGATGTTGACGAACAGCTTGTGCGGGGTCGCGGGGCGGGTGCCGGCGTTGCGGATCGTCGGCGCGGGGGCCTGCGAGCCGGAGGTGTGATGAAATTCGGGTGTCTTTGACATAAGTCGGTTCAGCGCGCCGCGTTGCCTTCGACACTGCGATAAGAGATGAGAGAGGATCCGATAGAGAGATAAGAGAGTAGAGAACCAGCTGGGCGCAACGACTACGGCGGGTGCCCGTAACCACAATCGTTTTTTCGTCGCTCGTCGCTCATCTCTCTATCGGAGCCTCTCTCATCTCTCATCGCCGTGTCAGAGCCGCGACCGCTTCAGTCTGCCGGGAGCGTCAGGATGAATGTACTCCCGACTCCGACCTCGCTCCGTGCCGTGAGGTCGCCACCCATCCCGCGCGCCAGGTCGCGGCTGATCGCGAGACCGAGGCCGACACCCTCGTGCGTGCGGGTGAGCTTCGCGTCGATCTGCACGAAGGGCTCGAACACGCTGGCCAGCTTTTCCGCCGGTATGCCGATCCCGGTGTCCTCGACCGAGATCGTCACGACGGCGCCATCGCGGGCGCAGTCGACGCGCAGCTGGCCGCCCGGGCGCGTGAACTTGATCGCGTTGGTCAGGATATTGAGCAGGATCTGCTGCAGCTTGTCCCGGTCGGCGTGGACGGCGAGCGCCGCCGGGCAGGCGCCTAACGTGTAATGAAGCTCGTTCGCCCGGAGCTGCGGCACGATCAGCGCCTCGGCGGCGGCGAGTGCTTCGCGTACCGGGATCGTGGCGAGGTCGTAGCTGAGCGTCCCGCTGTCGACGCGCGTGTAGTTCAGCACCTGGTTGATCAGCCCGAGCAGGTGGCGCTGGCTCTGCTGGATCCGCCGCAGGTCGAAGCGCTGCTCGTCGGTGACGGGGCCGCGAACGCCCATCTCGAGCAGCTCGGCGTAACCGCCGATCGCGTTGAGCGGCGTGCGCAGCTCGTGCGACATCACGGCCAGGAACTCACCCTTCGTCCTGTTCGCTGCCTCCGCCTGCTCGCGCGCCGCGTGCAGCGCCGCTTCGGCCTGCGTCCGCTCGACGAGGTGGTCGCGCACGTCGAACTGCCGCTGCCGCGCGCGCAGCGCCGAGCGCACGGTCGTGACCAGCGTCGCCACCCGCACCGGCCGCTCGATCAGCGTCACGTTGGCGCGCTCGGCGATCTCGTGGAGCTGCGGCGACAACGAGCGAGACAGCTCGCTCTCGGCGGTGAGCACGACGACCGGCACGTCCGACCACGATGGCTGCGCCTCGAGCGCCGCGAGCAGCGACGCCCTCGTGCGGCTGCCTAACGCTTCCTCGGCGATGAGCAGCATGCCGACGTCGTCGGCGACCGTCGCGCAGAGCGCGGCCATGTCGGCACAGACGATCACCTGGAACCCCGCGTGGCCAAGCACGGTCGCTGTCACCGGGCCGTCGCGTCCGGTCGGCGCGAGGACGGCGATCGGGGCGGTTGCGTCGCCGGCATCGGCGATCGCCGTGCCGCGACCGGCCCGCCGGACGTCGCGTTCAGTCGACGCTGCCATCAGGGCTGGCCGAGCGCGGTCCCTCTCGGGGGAACCTGGGGTGGCAGCAGGTCGCCCGAGGTCCCGGTGAAGCTCGGGACTCCAGTCAGCACGCCGTGGAACTCGTGGAGCGGATTGCCGACATGCAGCCCGCCGCGCTGCACCCGGGCCTCGCGAATCGTCCGTTCGTGGTCGCCGCTCCGTTTCTTGACTACCGAAATCGCCTGCCGCACGGTGCCGGCCACCTCGAAATACCGCAGCAGCACGACGCTGTCCGCGAGGTAGCTGATCTCGGCGGCTTCATCGACCGGACTCCCGAAGATGCCGCGTTGAACGAGCGTCATGATGCAGGTCACGCCCTTCGTCGCGAGATAGCTGAGCAGCTCGTGCACCTGGATCGGCAGCAGCCGCTCCTCGGGCATCGATTGGAGGTAGCCGTTGAGCGAGTCGATCACGATCACCCGGACCCCGTCCTTCTCGACAGCGCACATCACTTCGTTGGCGAACTCGCCCGGCGACAGCTCGGTTGGCTCAACCTGTCGCAGGCGAAGCCGCCCGTCGGAGACCGGAGCGTCGATGTCGAGACCGAGTCCTTCGCCGCGAAGGTAGAAGGTGCTGAGCCGCTCGTCGAACAGAAAGAACAGGACCTTCTCGCCGCGCGAGACCGCGGCGCACGCATACTGCGACGAGAGCACCGACTTGCCGGTGCCGGCCGGCCCGGTGATCAGCAGGCTCGTGCCGGGCTGCAACCCACCGCCGAGGAGGTTGTCCATCTCGGCGCTCCCACTGCTGATCAGTGGCGCCGGATCGAGCGTACAACCGACGTCGAGTCGGAGGCGCGGGAACACCGCGAGTCCGCCGGTCGTGATCCGGAAGTCGTGATAGCCGCCGCGGAAGCGCAGGCCGCGCAGCTTCCTCACCTGGAGCCGGCGCCGCTCGGCGCCGTACTCCTGCGCGACGTGCTCGAGCGCGATCACTCCGTGGGCGAGACTGTGCAGCTGCAGGTCGCCCTCGGGCGCTGTCTTGTCGTCGAGCAGCAAGACGGTGCATTCGCGCTCGGCGAAGTACTGCTTGATGAGCAGGATCTGCCGCCGGAACCGGAGCGGGTCGCGGGCGAGCAGGCGCATCTCCGAAAGCGAGTCGAGCACGACGAGCGACGCGCCCGACTTCTCGACCGATGAGAGCACCGCGCTCATCGTTTCCTGGAGCTCGATCTCGGCAGGGTGGAAGAGCGTGTAGCCCTCGTCCGCGACTCCGCTCTCGACCGCCGACAGCTCGAACACGTCGACCTTGTCGAGCGACCAGCCATGCGACTCGGCGACCTGCGTCAGCTCGGCTCTCGTCTCGGACAGCGTGACATACAGCCCGCGGGCACCGACCGCCGCGCCGGCGAGCAGGAACTGGAGCGCCAGCGTCGTCTTGCCCGTGCCCGGCTCACCGTCAATGAGATAGAGGTGCCTGGGGGGGAGGCCACCGCCGAGAATTTCGTCGAGCCCGACGATGCCGGTGCTGACGCGCGGCTGGTCGGCGGGCGCGCGTCCGCCCGCTGCCTTCTTGGACTTGCTCACACAGACCCCATGAACGAATAGAGAAAATGATCGGGGATGCAGAATTTGAGAGCGGGCGCATCTGCTCGGACTGCTCGCTCGCTGTCGATCGCCGGCCCTCCCCAGCCTTCCGAGCCCGGCCGGTGTCTTCCGGTCGGGCATCACGGGCGCGACTTTCAACCTCCCGGTCCGGGAGCGCGGTACCGCAATGCGATGTTCGTTCCAGCCGGTAACCACAACGAGGCACTCCATCGTGCGCACTTTCGTCCTCGGGGGCATCGCCGCCCTCGCCTCCCTTGCCCTTGGCGCCGTTCCGGCCCCGGCCCAGTCCCCCGACCTCACCTCCGCGCTGCACTGGCGGGGGATCGGCCCGACCCGCGCCGGCCGCGCCCGCGCGCTGTCGGGGGTGGCCAGCCAGCCTAACGTTTTCTACGCCGGCTTCGACAACGGCGGAGTCTGGCGGACGACGGATTACGGTTCGACCTGGCAGCCGATCTTCGACGAGGAGCCGACCGGATCGATCGGCGCGATCGCCGTCGCACCGTCCGATCCGAACATCATTTACGTCGGCACCGGCGCCGGGATCATCCGTCCCGATCTCTCGGTCGGCGACGGGGTCTACAAGTCCACCGACGCGGGGAAGACGTGGACGCACCTCGGGCTCCGCGACACGCGGATGATCGCCAACATCGACGTCGACCCGAAGAATCCCGACCGCCTTTTCGTCGCAGCGTTAGGCCACCCGTACGGGCCGAACGCCGAGCGCGGTATCTTCCGTTCGACCGATGGCGGCAAGACGTTCGAGAAGGTGCTCTACAAGGACGAATACACGAGCGGCAACGACGTCCGCATCGATCCGATGGACCCGAACGTCGTCTACGCGGCGCTCTGGCAGCAGCAGCAGAGCTTCATCGAGGGGAAGGAATTCGGCGGCACCGGAAACGGGATCTTCAAGTCCACCGACGGCGGGACGACGTGGCG
>JAICUE010000085.1 GCA_025936015.1 Gemmatimonadaceae bacterium | reverse complement strand
TGGCGCGAATGGACTGCGGTGGACTGTCATGGTGAACGATGGCCCGGCATCGGCGACCACCCACCATTCGGTGACCGCGGGCGGCACGACGTACGAGTGGACCGGCAATTACAGGATCGCTGGGCTGCGCTGATCGTCGCGGGGCGGAACGCACAACATCAACGGTAAACACATGCAAGTGGACCTGAAGGGAAAAGTCGCTCTCGTCACCGGGGGCGCCCGCGACATCGGGCGCGCGACCTCGCTCCAGCTCGCGAAGAACGGCGCGGCGGTCGTCGTCAACTTCAACGCGAGCGGTGACCGTGCGCGCGCGGTATGCGACGAGATCCGCGCGGCCGGCGGCCGCGCGGTCGCGGTGAAGGCGGACGTGACGCGCATCGAGGACATCCGCCGCCTCGTCCAGGAAGCGAGCGCCGCCTTCGGCCGGATCGACATCCTCGTGAACAACGCCGGCGGTCTCATCGCCAGGAAAGCGTTAGGCGAGATGGACATGGCGTTCTGGGACGAGGTGATGCACCTCAACCTGCGGAGCGTCGCGTTCGTGACGCAGGCCGCGCTTCCGCACATGACCGACGGGGGCGCGATCGTGAACCTCTCGTCGCTCGCCGCGCGCGACGGCGGCGGACCGGGATCGACGGCCTACGCGGCGGCGAAGGGGGCGGTGCTCACCCTGACGCGCGGCCTCTCGAAGGAGCTCGCGCCGCGAAAGATCCGCGTCAACTGCGTCTCGCCGGGAATGATCGACACGACCTTCCACGACACCTTCACCAAGCCCGAAGCGCGCAAGGCGACCGCGGCGCGCACGACGATCGGTCGCGAAGGAACGTCGGACGACGTCGCGAAGGCGATTGTCTTCCTCGCATCGGATGCGTCGAGCTACATCAACGGCGAGTCGATCGAGATCAACGGCGGGCTGTACTACGTATGAGCAGCGCGTTCATCATGACCGCCGACTCGCCATGGGTGGAAACGGGGCCGGGGATGCGTCGCCAGATCCTCGGACATGGCCCGGACCTGATGATGGTCCGCGTGGACTTCGAGGACAAAGCACTCGGTCCGTTGCACCACCATCCGCATCGTCAGGTGACGTGGGTCGCGGCCGGTCGCTTCGAGGTGACGGTCGGTGGCGAGAAGCGCACGCTGCGCACCGGTGATTCCTTCCTCGCGGCGAAGGATGTCGAGCACAGCGTTCTCGCGCTCGAGGCGGGGACGTTGATCGACGTCTTCACCCCGGCGCGCGAGGACTTTCTCGCGCCCGCTGCACGATGACGATGCCTGACGGCGCGATCGCGGGCGCGTCGTCGCCGCGACACAGCTATATCCGCGGCCTGCGCTGGTGGATCGTCGGCATGGTGTTCATGCTGACGGTCATCAACTACATCGACCGGATGACGCTGTCCGTGCTCGCGCCGACGATCCGCGCCGAGTTCGGGATGTCGAACGAGGCGTACGCACGAATCGTGACGGCGTTCCTGATCGGCTACACGATCTCGCAGGCGCTGTCGGGACGCGTGCTCGACAAGATCGGCACGCGCGTCGGCTTCATGTTCTTCGTTGGCATCTGGACGATCGCGTCGATGCTGCACGCATTCGCGCGGAGTGCGGCACAGCTCTCCGCGTTCCGCTTCCTGTTGGGGATCGGCGAAGCAGGGAACTGGCCGGGCGCGGCGAAGGTGGTCGCCGAGTGGTTTCCGGTGCGCGAGCGCGCATTCGGGATGGCGATCTTCAACAGCGGCTCGACGGTCGGCGCGGTGCTCGCGCCGCCGGTCATTGCGTGGGTCGCCCTGACCTGGGGCTGGCGTTACGCCTTCTTCATCGGCGCCGGACTCTCGGCGATGGTGATGGTGCTGTGGTTCTTCCTCTTCCGGAAACCAGAGGCACACCCGCGGCTGTCGCCGTCCGAACGCGAGTACATCCTCTCGGATCAGGGCCCGCCTAACGAAGCACAGCCGCGAAAGTGGGCGTCGCTGTTCCGTCATCGGCAGGTGTGGGCGGTGATCGCCGGCCGCTTCTTCACCGATCCGATCTGGTGGTTCCTGATTTCGTGGCTGCCGAACTACCTGAAGAGCGAGCGTGGCTTCACCCTGGCGATGATCGGCCTGCTGGCGTGGATCCCGTTCCTCTTCGCCGATCTCGGCAACCTGGTCGGGGGCGGCGCATCGAGCCTGCTCATCCGCCGCGGCTGGACCGTGAACTCGGCGCGCAAGACGGTGATGGTGACGAGCGCGCTGCTCGTCCCAGTCGGTGTGCTCGCAGTCGTGACGACGAAGCTCGACGCGGTCGCGATCGCCGGGATCAGCCTGATCGCCTTCGCGTTCCAGAGCTGGATCGTGAACCTGCACACCATTCCCTCGGATTGCTTCCCGAAGCAGGACGTCGGGTCGGTGTTCGGAATCGGTGGTACGTCGGCCGGGATCGCCAGCGTGATCTTCACCCTGCTGATCGGCTACATCGTCGATCACTTCTCGTACACGCCGGTCTACGTGATCGTCGGGCTGATGGCGCCGTTAGGCGCGGCGCTGTTCCTGGTGATCATGCGGAGGATAGAGCCTATCGCGCCACGCGACCTTGCGACAGTGCGATGAGTGGGAGTGAAACTACATGGGAGTGGAGAATGAAAATGCCACGGGTGTTGAGTCTGGTGCTCGGGACATTGTCGTTGCCGCTCTTCGCGGCGTCGGGGCAGGTGACGCGGGTGCAGGCGCCCGGGGTCAACGTTACCGCGGAGAATACCCTCGGCATTGCGCGGCGGGACGAGACGGTGAGCGTCACGCTCGGGCAGCTGCGGCGGAGCATGGGCGCCGTCGACAGCACGAAGCTGCGAGTGCGCGATCTCGAGTCGCAGAAGGAGATCCCATCGCAGGTCGTCGACGATGATGGCGACGGGAAGGCCGACGCACTCATCTTCCAGTCGAGCTTCGAGCCGAACGAGACGAAGCGGTTTGTCGTCGAACGCGGAGCGCCGGCTCCCGTGGCCGGGCAGCGCGTGCACGTCATCCATGACGCCGAGCGCGATGACATGGCCTGGGAGAGCGACCGGATCGCATTCCGTACCTACGGCACCGGGCTCTGGAAGCTCGAGCAGCTCGTGTCGAGCGGCGTCGACGTCTGGGTAAAGAGCGTGCGGACGCCGGTGCTCGAGAAGTGGTACGCGAAGAAGGCACCAGCGAGCTACCATCACGACACGGGTGAAGGCGCCGACTTCTTCGACGTCGGGCCGACGTTAGGCGCCGGCGGGGTCGCGGTCTGGAAGAACGACTCGCTCTATCGCCCTGGGAACTTCACCAGCTGGCGGATCATCGCCGACGGTCCGGTGCGGCTGATCTTCGAGATGCAGCACGCGCCGTTCGACGCCGGCGGCACCAAAGTCTCGGCGACGCGCCGAATCTCGCTCGACGCGGGACAGAACCTCTCGCGCGCGGTGACGATCTTTCACAGCGAGCACGGCGACAGCATCCCGTTCGTGATCGGCCTGGTCAAGCGCGCCGGTGTCGTGGGGTCGGAGCGCAGCGCCAATCAGTGGGCGTGGCTCGCCGAATGGGGCCCGGTGGACCGGAAGAACGGCGGACATGGCGAGCTCGGGACGGCGGTCGTGCTGCCGCGCGCCGATCTTCGCGGTTGGAAGGAGATACCCGATCACTACCTGGCAGTCAGCGAGGCGAAGTCCGATGAACCTGTCGTGCAGTACATCGGGGCTGGGTGGACGGGAAGCGGCGACTTCACAGACGTCCGCGACTGGTGGAAGTACCTCGACCAGTTCGCCCAGCGCCAGGCGACGCCGATCCGGATAGCGTTAGGCGCCGGGCCGATGCGGTGAGGAGTCGGACAGCATTGCCGAGGTTTGGGCTCACCGTAGCGGTCGGGGCCGGCGCGTTCGCCGCCGCAGCGAGTGTCTGCTCGGCGCAGGGCGCACCGCGCCGGGAGATCAGCCTGAACAGCGGCTGGACCTTCGCGTTCGACTCGGCGGCGACGACTGGCTCGGGCCGCGCGGACTCGGTAACGCTGCCGCACACCTGGAACACGCTCGACCCGACCGACGTGACGCCCGGATACAAACGGGGAACTGCCTTCTACCGGCGCACGCTCGACGTCAGCGGCTATCCCCGCGACGCACGGCTGATCCTGCACTTCGAGGGGGCGAACACCGTCGCCGAGGTCCTGGTGAACGGCGTGCGAGCCGGTGGCCATGTCGGCGGCTACGTCGGCTTCGACATCGACGTCACGGACGCGGTGAGGCGCGACTCGCCTAACGACGTCTTCGTCGCGGTGAGCAACGCGGACGACCCCGATCTCATCCCGTCGAGCCGGTCGGACTTCGTGATTTATGGCGGGCTGACGCGAAACGTCTCGCTGCTCGTGCTCCCGCCGAGATACGTCGCGCACCTTTCGATACGGACGCCTGAGGTGAGCAACGCCAGCGCACGAGCGACGGCGATCGCGACGATCGCCGGTCCCGGCCGTACGGCGAAGACGGGGATCCAATCGCTGCTCGAAGTCCGGTTGGTCGATCCGAACGGTCGGGTCGCCGCGCGGACGAGCAACCGAGTCACGCTCACTCGCGACTCGGTCGATGTCGCGCTGAACCTGCCGCGCATCATGAAGCCGTCGCTCTGGTCGCCCCAGCATCCGGCGCTCTACCGCCTCGTCGTCACCCTCTCGGGCGACGGCGCCTCGCGCGACAGCGTCGAGGAACGGGTCGGATTCCGCTACTATAGGTTCGCCGAGCACGGTCCGTTCTTCCTGAACGGGGAACGGCTGCTGCTCCGCGGAACGCAGCGGCACGAGGAGCGTGCCGGCATTGGCGGCGCGGTGCCCGATTCCATCGACGTAGCCGACATCGCCGCGATCAAGGCAATGGGCGCGAACTTCGTCAGGCTTGCGCACTACCCGCAGGCGCCGGCGGTCTATCGCGCCGCCGACTCGTTAGGCGTCCTCGTCTGGGATGAATTACCGTGGGATCGCGGCGGTGTCGGCGGCGCGGCGTGGCGAGAGAACACGAAGCAGCTGCTCCGCGAGCAGATCCGGCAGAACGAGAATCATCCGAGCATCATCCTCTGGTCGTTAGGCAACGAGGTGCAGGATGTGCTCGAGCCGGCGAAGGCGGGAGATACGCCGACGCTGCGTTTATTTCTGTCCGAGCTGAAGGCGATCGCGACCGCGATGGACCCTTCGCGACCGACCGCGATGCGGAAGTTCGACGCCGGTGCCGACATCGTCGACGTCTATTCACCCTCGATCTGGGCCGGCTGGTATCGGGGCGTCTATCACGATTACGAGAAGGCGCTCACCGACGCCCAGGCGAAATACCCGCGCATGCTGCACATGGAGTACGGCGCCGACGCGCACTATGGGCGTCATACCGACACCCCGATCACTGGCGAAAGGCTGAAGCTCGATCCCGGGGTCGAGGAAGCAGTTGGCAAGCCGGTCGCCAACATTGCGCGCGACGGCGACTGGAGCGAGTCGTACCAGTCGGACCTTCTCGACTGGCACCTGATGGTGAGCGAGCGGCAGCCGGACTACGCCGGCGGCGCGCAGTGGGTGTTCCGCGATTTCGCGACACCGCTCCGCCCGGACAACCCGATTCCCTACGTCAACGAGAAGGGGCTCACGACGCGCGACGGATTGCCGAAGGACGCGTGGTATCTCTACCGGTCATACTGGACGACGACGCCGCGCTTTGCATACATCGTCTCGCATACCTGGACCGTACGCGGCGGGTCGAAGGGAAAGCCGCGGACGGTGAAGGTGTACAGCAATTGCGCCAGCGTCGAGCTGTTCGCCAACGGTTCATCGCAGGGAACGAGGATCAGGAAGAGCGACGACTTCCCCGCGCAGGGGCTGCGTTGGGACGTCGGCTTCGCCGAGGGCGCCAACACTCTCGTCGCGCGCTGCACCGGCGCCGCGGACGGCACGAACGTACGCGATTCGCTCACGGTCGCCTACACCAGCGTGGCAGGGAATCGTCCCGCCGACATCGAGCTGGCCACGCGCGCCCTGCCTGACGGTCGCCTCGTGGTCGAGGCGACGCTGGTGGATGGCAAGGGCCATCGGGTACTCGATGCACGCGATCGCGTGTACTTCGACGACGCCGGATCCGGTGCGCTCTTCGCCGATCGCGGAACGCCGACCGGGAGCCAGGTGATCGAGGCAGCCGATGGCTGCGCGGCGATCGAGCTGACGCCGCCCGCGGACGGCCGTGACGTCGTCATAACGGCGCGAACGCAGGAGCTCAACGGGGCGTGGATCCACATCGGGCAGCGCGCGACTCCGACAAACGTCAACGTCCGGAACGAGGCGACACCATGCAGATGACCTTCCGCTGGTACGGCGCGGACGACCCGATCCCCCTCGAGCACATCGGCCAGATCCCCGGCGTGACCGGCGTCGTCAGCGCGCTCTACGACGTGGCGATCGGCGAGCCGTGGCCCGCGGACTCCCTCGAGCGGCTTGCCAGTCGCATCGACGCAGCCGGGCTCCGCTTCGCGGTGGTCGAGAGCATCCCGGTTCACGAGGACATCAAGCTCGGGCGCCCGACGCGGGACCGGCTCGCCGACAACTACTGCGAGAGCATCCGGCGGATGGGAGCGTTAGGCGTCCCCGTGCTCTGCTACAACTTCATGCCGATCTTCGACTGGACGCGCACCGACCTCGCGATGCGCCTTCCCGACGGATCGACCACGCTTGCCTACGACGACGCGGCCCTCGCCCGCATCGACCTCTCCCACGGCACCGGTGACCTTCCCGGCTGGGCTGCCGCGTACGACGGACCGACGCTGCAGCGGCTGCTCGAGGCGTACAAGAGCGTGAACGAAGAGCAGCTCTGGGAGCATCTCGCCTGGTTCCTCGAGCGCGTCGTGCCCGTCGCCGAGACGGCCGGGGTGAAGATGGCGATCCACCCCGACGATCCACCCTGGCCGATCTTCGGGCTCCCTCGAATCATCACCAGCGGCCCGGCGCTCGAGCGGTTCGTGGGGCTCGTCGACAGCCCGGCGAATGGCGTGACCTTCTGCACCGGATCGTTAGGCGCGGACCCGGCCAACGATCTCCTGGCGATGATCCGCTCGCTTGGCGCGCATCAGCGCATCAACTTCATGCACTGCCGCAACGTGACGGTCACCGGGCCGCGTGTCTTCCACGAGACCCCGCACCCGACGCGCTTCGGCGACGTCGACATGCTCGGCATCATGCGGGCACTGCGCGACACTGGCTTCGACGGACCGATGCGCCCCGATCATGGCCGGATGATCTGGGGCGAACGCGGACGACCGGGCTACGGCCTCTACGACCGCGCACTCGGCGCGACGTACCTTCAGGGACTGTGGGAAGGGATCACAAGCGAGGGAGTGAACGCATGAGCGCACAAACGTCAGGCCTCACGATGGCACGGGCAGGCGCTGCTCTCGTGAGTGCGATGCTCGCGATCGCGTGCGGGCAGACGCCATCCACCGTCGCGCCAGTGCCTGTCGCCGCGTCGGGCGTCGCGAGCGATCGCACTGTCCCGATCGCGACCAGCGCGATGGGGAATCCGCCGCAACTCATCCTCGGCAACGGCGTAGCGCTCACCATCGCCGCCCAACGCATCGCGCACGGTGATGCCGAGCTCACGCCGGCGTACGAGTCGCTGATCCGCACGGCGGATTCGTCGCTCCACACCGGGCCGTGGTCGGTGATGGAGAAGCACAAGATTCCGCCGAGCGGAAACAAGCACGACTTCATGAGCCTCGCGCCATACTGGTGGCCGGATACCACGAAGCCGGGCGGCGTCCCGTACGTCAGGCGCGATGGCGAGGTGAATCCCGAGAGCCGCGCCGATCACGACGGGCTGCGCTTCCAGGCGATGGCCAACGCGGTCGAGACGCTCGCGCTCGCGTCGTACTTCACCGGGCGCCGCGACTACGCCGACCGCGCCGCGATGCTGCTTCACGTCTGGTTCGTGGACAGTGCGACGCGGATGAACCCGAACCTGAACTACGCGCAGGCAGTGCTCGGCGTGAACGAGGGCCGCGGCACCGGGATCATCGACACGCGCGACATTCCTCACCTGGTCGACGCGATTCGCCTCGTCGATCGCGCTGGTGCACTGACAGCGGCGGATCGCGATGCGATTACCGCGTGGTGCGGCGACTACCTCATGTGGCTCCGCACGAGCCCTAACGGTCGCGACGAGCGCGCCGCCGAGAACAATCACGGCACCTGGTACGACGCGCAGGTCGCGGCGCTGGCGTTGTTCACTGGGGACAGCGCAACCGCTCGCACGACCTTCGACAGTGCACGGCAGCGCATCGCGTCGCAGATTCGTGCAGATGGCTCGATGCCACTCGAGCTCGCCCGCACCCGCCCGCTGCACTATTCGCTGTTCGATCTCGACGCATTCACCGAGCTCGCGGAGATGGCGTCACCGCTCGGGATCGATCTCTGGAAGCCGGTGCCTGACGGCAGCAGCCTCATGGCGGCGCTGCACTACGTCGCGCCCTACGCCGATGCAGGGAACAAGTGGCCGACTCCACAGGTGACGCCGGCGACACCGGACATGTTCCTCGCGCCGATGCTTCGCGCGGCGAACAGCTGGGGCGACATCGTCGCGATGCGGGCGGTGGCCAACGTCCCGCCAGTGGTGCGCACGCAATCGCGCCTAACGTTGTTCTATCCACTCTCCGACAGCGTCCGCGACCGCGCCGTGGCGGTGCGGCAGGGTGTCGGGCGCGATGCGCTGCTCGACTCGGCGTTCGGGTGG
>JAICUE010000039.1 GCA_025936015.1 Gemmatimonadaceae bacterium | reverse complement strand
GTCGATCTCCGCCGAACCAGGCTACGCCTACGTCTTCCGCGTCGGTCCGGTCGGTACGGCCAACTACGGAGCGATTCGTGTCTCGCATGTCGGCGCCGACTACATCATCATGGACTGGTCGTACCAGAGTGCACCGAACAACCCGGAGCTGGTGATCGGCCGATAACTCCGCGATGGCTATCGGCCATTGGCTGTTGGCGTCGAGACTGGTCGGTTACGACTCACTCGCCGCCAACGGCTGATGGCTGATCGCTGTTGTTCGCCAGCTTGCTTTTCGTCGGTTGCTCCCGCGACATTGCGCTTCATGGAGCGAACGATCGAGATCGATGGACAATCGCTGACGGTCGAGCAGGTCGCGCGCGTCGCTGCGCGAGATGCAGTGGTGGAGCTGGCGGCACCTGCTCGATCGCGGATGGAGGCGACACGCAAGGTCGTCGACGGAATCGTCGCACGGAACGATGTCGTTTACGGCGTGACGACAGGGTTCGGCAAGCTTTCCGAGATCGCAATTCCTCCGGACCGGCTCGCCGAATTGCAGGTCAACCTCGTGCGGTCGCATGCCGCCGGGGTGGGCGCGCTGCTTCCAGAGCGCGAGACGCGCGCGATGATGCTGCTCCGCGCGAACGTCATCGCGAAGGGTTATTCCGGCGCGCGCCCGGCGCTGGTGGATCTGCTGCTCGCGATGCTGAATGCGGGGATCTGGGCGCCGATTCCCGAGCAAGGGAGTGTCGGCGCGAGCGGCGACCTCGCGCCGCTCGCCCACCTGGCGCTCGGACTGATCGGCGAAGGCGCACTCATTCGTAATGGCTCGGTCGGACGGGCGCGGGAAATCCTCGACGGGGCGGGGCTCGCGCCGGTGACACTCGCGCCGAAAGAGGGAATCACCCTCATCAACGGCACGCAGGCACACACGGCGATCGCGTCGCTCGCACTGGTCGACGCGCACACCTTGTGGCAGACGGCACACGTCGCCGGCGCGATGTCGCTCGAGGCGCTGCTCGGGACGCCTGTCGCCTTCGACGCACGCATCCAGGACGCACGCGGCCAGCTCGGGCAGGCTGCGTCAGCGGCACTGCTCCGATCGCTGGTGCAGGACAGTGCGATCCGCGAATCACATCGCACCGGGGACCCGCGCGTGCAGGACGCGTACGCGCTTCGCTGCATGCCGCAGGTGCACGGCCCCGTGCTCGACGCGATCGACTTTGCCGCCGGTGTCATCGGGCGCGAGCTCAACGCCGCAACGGACAATCCACTCGTCTTCGAGAACGGCGACATCCTCAGCGGTGGAAATTTTCACGGGCAGTCAGTCGCGATGGCGTTGGACTTCCTCGCGATCGCACTGACGAACCTCGCGACGATCTCCGAGCGCCGCATCGATCGCCTCGTCCATCCGGATTTCAATCAGGGGCTTCCGGCGTTCCTCAGCCCGGAGGCGGGTGTCAACTCCGGTTTCATGATGGCGCAGGTGACCGCGGCCTCGCTGGCGAGCGAATGCAAGGGACTCGCGCATCCGGCGAGCGTCGACACGATCCCGACGGACGGCAACAAGGAAGACGTCGTGCCGATGGCGATGGGCGCTGCCTGGAAGCTGCGGCGCATCGTTCATAACGTCCAGCATATCCTCGCCATCGAGCTGATGTGCGCGGCGCAGGGGATCGATTATCGCGCGCCGCTTCGCCCCGGGCGCGGCGTTGCCCGCGCGCACGCCACGGTGCGCGCGCTCGTCGAGCCGTTAGGCAACGATCGTGTCCTCTCCGGCGACATCACGACGCTGGCCGAGGCGGTGGCCGCGGGCCGTTTCACCGCGAGCGGCGAGCGATGAGCGGACCGCGCGAAGTGCGCGCCGCGCGCGGCTCTGCGATCAGCTGCAAGGGGTGGCAGCAGGAAGCCGCCCTCCGGATGCTGTGCAACAATCTCGATCCGGAGGTTGCCGAGCGTCCCGATGATCTCGTGGTGTACGGCGGGACGGGGAAGGCGGCCCGTGATTGGGCATCCTTCGATGCGATCGTGCGAACGCTGCGAGCGCTTGGCGACGACGAGACGCTGCTCGTACAGAGCGGCAAGCCGGTCGCGGTGTTCCGCACGCATGCGTCGGCGCCGCGGGTCCTGATCGCGAACAGCAACCTCGTCGGCCGGTTCGCGACGTGGGAGGTGTTCCGCGAGCTGGAGAAGAAGGGGCTGATCATGTACGGGCAGATGACCGCCGGCTCATGGATCTACATCGGCTCGCAGGGAATCGTGCAGGGGACGTACGAGACATTCGGCGCGGTCGCGCGACAGCACTTCGGCGGCTCACTCGCCGGACGGTTCGTGCTCTCGGCGGGGCTCGGTGGGATGGGCGGCGCGCAGCCGCTGGCGGCGACGTTGAATGGTGCGGCCTTCCTCGGGATCGAGGTCGACGAGTCACGGATCGACAAGCGGATCGCCACCGGCTATTGCGATCGCAAGTCGCGCGATCCCGCCGAAGCGTTAGGCTGGATCCGCGAGGCGGTCGCGGCGAAGCGGCCGCTGTCCGTCGGCCTGGTCGGGAACGCCGCCGAGCTCCTGCCGGCGTTCGCGCGCGACGGCGTCGTGCCTGACGTCCTCACCGATCAGACGAGCGCGCACGATCCGCTCAACGGCTATCTCCCCGCTGGCGTCTCGCTCGCCGAGGGCGCGGCGCTGCGAACTCGTGACCCCCAGGAATACATCGCGCGCGCCAAGCAGTCGATTGCGGTGCACGTCGAAGCGATGCTGGAATTGCGGAAGATGGGCGCGGTCACGTTCGATTACGGGAACAACATCCGCACCGTCGCGTTCGACGCCGGCGTGAAGGACGCATTCGATTTCCCGGGCTTCGTGCCTGCCTACATTCGGCCGTTGTTCTGCGAGGGGAAGGGACCATTTCGCTGGGCTGCCCTCTCCGGCGACGCGCGTGACATCGCCCGCACCGACGCGCTCGTGCTCGAGTTGTTTCCCGACGACGTCCATCTCCGTCGCTGGATCGAGGCCGCGCAGCAGCACATCAAGTTCCAGGGATTGCCGGCGCGCATCTGCTGGCTGGGACAGGGCGCGCGCGCGAAGTTCGGCGTCGCGCTGAACGATCTCGTCGCGCGCGGCGAGGTCTCGGCGCCGATCGTGATCGGTCGCGACCATCTCGACACCGGGAGCGTCGCGTCGCCGTTCCGCGAGACCGAAGCGATGCTCGACGGCAGTGACGCAATTGCCGACTGGGCGGTTCTCAATGCGCTGCTCAACGTCGCGTCGGGCGCGTCGTGGGTTTCATTTCATCATGGCGGCGGCGTCGGCATCGGAAATTCGCTGCACGCTGGCCAGGTGCTCGTCGCCGACGGTACACCGGAGATGCGCCTCCGAATCGACCGTGTGCTGACTAACGATCCGGGGATCGGCGTAGCGCGTCACGCCGACGCGGGCTACGATACGGCACGTGAGACCGCGCGCGAGCAGGGAATCACCCTGCCGATGCTCGGCTGACCCTCGACGAGATTCCGATGCTCTCTGCCCGATTCAAGCCATGGGACGTCCCGATCTTCCTGGCGAAGTACGCCTGGCTGACGGCGACGAAGAAGCCGATCTCCGTGCAGTTCGAAGTCACGCTGCGCTGCAACGCGAAGTGCGGCTTCTGCGACTACTGGAAGACGCCGGCAGAGGCGAAGGAGCATGAGCTGAAGAGCTTCGCCGATGCGGCGCGGTTCTTCAATCCGATGTTGATCACCTTCACCGGCGGCGAGCCGACGCTGCGCAAGGATCTCGAGGACATCGTCAGCGCGGTGAACGGCGCGGTGAGGGTCAAGTACATCTCGATGATCACGCATGGCGCGATGCTCACGCCCGAACGCGCGAAGTCGCTCTGGGACGCGGGTATCAACCAGTTCAACATCTCGCTCGATTATCTCGACGGCCGTCATGATGTCGCGCGCGGCATTCCCGGGTTGACCGCGAAGCTGATGCGCGTGGTGCCCGCGCTTCGCGAGCGCGGAATCGACAACGTGCGCTTCAACACGGTGATCAAGGACGACAACCTCGACCAGATCCTGCCGATCGTCGCGCGGGCGAAGGAGATCGGTGCCGGCGTGAACTTCAGCGTCTATACCGATTCGAAGAACGGAAATCAGGCACATCTGCTGCGGCCCGAGCAGATGCGCGAGCTCGACGACGTGATCGCTCAGCTGCTGGCGATGAAGCGCAAGCAGCGCGGGGTGATCGTCAACTCCGATTATTATCTGGAGCAGATCCCGAAGTACGCGCGCCGCGAGCTCACCGATCCGTGTCACGCGGGGATTCGCACGGTCCACATCAGCCCGACCGGGCACGTGAAGCGGTGCCCGGATTTCCCGACCGACTTTCACTGGTCGGAGTTCAAGCGGTACGACCCGATCGCCTGCAACGCCTGCTATTACGCGTGTCGCGGCGAGGCGCAGGCGCCGCTCCGGCTCGTGTCGCGCGTCCGCGACGTGATGGCGTGACAGGGGGTAACTGGACCCGCAGATCTCCGGCGGCCCTCCGACATCGTGGCCCGTCGGCGGTAGAAGGCGGTACACGAGCAGAGGTTCCCCCGAGGTCTCAGCCGGTCTTGATCACGACCGCGCTAACAACGGGAAGGATTGACAGGAGCCCCAGAGGACACGGAGGGTTTTGTCAAAACGCTGGAGGAAAGCAGCTTTGTAGACGAGCCGTAAACGGCACCGGTACCATAGGCTGTACTGTTCCGCTCTTCATCCAGCCCTCCGTGTCCTCCGTGCCTCCTGTAGAAAATCCCGCAGTTCAGCTGCGCTCGTTTTCAATACTGTCACCTGCCTAACGTGGACCCGTCCACGGGGCGAGCGCCCGCTCACGCCGCGGCCCACGAGCTCCTCTTCGTCAATGCCCGGCAGGTCGTCACCTGTGCCGGTCCGGCCCGCGCACGGCGCGGGGCCGAGATGGGCGATGCAGGAATCCTTGAAGGCACCGCGGTCTTGACGGCCGGCGGCGTGATCCGAGCGTTAGGCAGCGAGCGCGACCTGATCGCGGCGCACCACGGTGCGGCGATCATCGATTGCCGCGGCGGTGTGCTCACTCCCGGCTTCGTCGATTCCCATACCCATGCGATCTTCGGACGGCCCCGCTACGAGGAGCAGGAGCTTCGTGCTGCCGGCGTGGGCTACATGGAGATCGCGAGACGCGGCGGCGGCATTCACGCGTCCGTGCGCGACCTTCGCTCCCGCAGCGAGGACGATCTCGTCGCGCTGGCGATTCCGCGCCTGCGCCGGCTCGCGGCGAGCGGCGTCACCACGGTCGAGGTGAAATCCGGCTACGGACTGACGCTCGACGACGAGCTGAAGGCATTGCGAGCGATTCGCCGGCTCGCCGCGGAGGTGCCGCTCCGGCTCATCCCCACCTTCCTCGGCGCGCACGAGGTTCCGCTCGAGCACCGTGGGAGCTCGGCGCGGCGCGACGAGTACATTCGGCTCGTCGTCGAGGAGATGATTCCGCGCGTCGCGCATGATGGCCTCGCGCGCTTCGCGGACGTGTTCTGCGAGCCCGGCGTGTACACGGTCAGCGAATCGCGGAAAATTCTTGCGGCTGCGCGCGCGAACGGCCTGTTGCTCAAGCTGCACGCCGACGAGCTCGAAGCGGGCGGGGGAGCCGAGCTCGCGGCGGAGATGGGCGCAACGTCCGCTGATCATCTGGCGGCGATCTCGGAGCGGGGCGTCGAATCGCTCGCGCACGCGGGCACGGTGGCGACGCTGCTTCCGGCGACGATGATCTTCCTCGGCAAGACCAGGCAGGCACCTGCGCGCGCGCTCATCGATGCCGGAGTCCCAGTTGCGCTGGCCACCGATTTCAACCCGGGGACATCGCCGACGGTGAACTTCCCGCTGTTGCTGACGTTGGGCGTGAGCCAGTTGCATCTGAGCGCGGCGGAGGCACTGATCGCCGGCACGGTGAACGGGGCCGCGGCGCTCGCCCTGGCGGGGGAAACCGGGCAGATTGCGCCGGGCTTTTCCGCCGACCTGGCGTTGCACGCGGTGGAGGATGCGCGGGAGCTGCCCTACTGGTTTGGTGACCGACGGTGCATTGGGTCGTGGATAAGGGGCAAAGCTTGTCACCCGTATGACTTACCGGTAAGTTAGGAGGGATACGCCGGGGCCCCGGCGGTTCCTGCCGTTCCTCCTGCATTGCCCCGCTCCCGCCGCTTTCCCCGCGCTGATGTCCAACGTCGCGAAGCTCAAGAAAAAAGCAGCTGAGCTGGAGCAGAAGAAGCAGTTCGACAAGGCGCTCGCCGTCTACGTCGACCTGCTCGGGCAGCTCAGCGGCCAGGAGGAGGACGCTGACGTCGCGCTGTACAATCGCGTCGGCGATCTCATGATCCGCCAGGGCGACGTCGCGCAGGCCGTCGAGTATTACGAGAAGGCCGTCGACCTGTACGCCGAGGGCGGCTTCTTCAACAACGCAATCGCGCTCTGCAACAAGATTCTCCGCACCTCGCCCGGCCGCGCGTCGATCTATTACAAGCTCGGGCGGATCAGCGCGAAGAAGGGATTCTCGAGCGACGCGAAGCAGAACTACCTCGAGTACGCCGACCGGATGCAGAAGGCCGGCAAGCTCGACGAGGCGTTCCGCGCGCTCAAGGAATTCGCCGATCTCTGCCCCGACCAGGACGACATCCGGCTGATGCTCGCCGAGCAGCTGGCGAAGAAGCAGCGCAATGGCGAAGCGCTCGAGCAGCTGCAGCTCCTGTACGAGAAGTTCGAGACGGAGGGCCGCTCCGCCGAAGCCCGCGCGACGATCGATCGCATGAAGGCGATCGACCCCGCCGCGCAGCCGAAGGCCGGCGGCGCCGGCCCGAAGCCGAAGGCGGGCGACCTCGTCTTCCTCGACGTCACCTTCGACGAGAAGCCGAAGGGTGGCGCGCCGCGAAAGACCGCTGGCGGAAAGAGCGTCCCGGAAAAGCCGGCAGCGCCGCCGGCCGCCGCTCCGCCTAACGCTCCGCCGCGCGCCCCCGAGGCACCGCGGGCGGCCGCGCCTAACGCGCCAGCCGACTCCGCTCCCTCGGCCGACCTGCCGTTCCTCGACCTCGATGAGCCGCCGGCGGCGCCGCGATCGAGCTCGCCGGCGCCGCAGGCGCCCGAGCTCATCGACGAGCCGTTCATCCAGCAGGGGGGAATCGAGCCGTCCGACGTCGGCGCGATGCATGGCGGCGACGGATTGAACGATTTCACCACGTCGATCGACACGTCATTCGGTGGGGACTCGCTGCTCGGCCTCGAGCCGACGACGATGTCGCCTGACGTCGAACCGGAGGCGCCGCCGAGCCGCTTCCTCGATCTCGAGCCGGCGTTAGGCGCCGACAGCGGCATCACGCACGATGCCTACGGCGACTTCGGTGGAATCTCCCCGCTCGAGGACGATGCCGGCGCCGGTGAGATCGGCCTCGTCGACATGGAGCTGAGCGAAACCGAGGCGGAGACGCCGGCGCCGCCCGAGCACGATCTCGCGCTTCCTGGTGAGCTGCCGACCCTCGACCTGCCCGAGGTGCGCGCGTCGACGACGATGCCCGCGATGGACGACGACCTCGAGCTGATCATGCCCGACGGCGAGGAGCCGCCGAGCGGGGGACGTCGGCCGGCGAGCGCTCTCGAGGAGCTCGAGCCGCCGATCGTCCGCGGCAACGACTCGCGACCCGGAAACGCGTCGTTCGATATCCCTTTGCTCGACGTCGACGACGCGGGCGCGGGAAATGGCGCCCGCGCGGGCGGCCACTCGAATGGGGCGCGCACGTCAGGCGCGCAACACGCGGTGCCCACGCGCGGTGCCGCGCGTGGGACCACCGATCCGCTCGATGACCTTCGCGCTCGCGTCAACGCGGACAGCGGCAACGCCACGCTTCGCCGCTCGCTCGCCGAAGCCTTGTTCGAACGCGGCCACCGCGACGAAGGACTCGGCGAGCTCGAGCTGGCGATGATCGGATTCGAACGCGGCGGGGATCTCGAAGGCGCCTCGTCGATCGCCGACGAGATCATCCGGCTGAATCCGAACTCCGTCCGGCACCACCAGAAGCGCGTCGAGTACGCGTTCCGCACGAATGATCGCACGCGGCTCGTCGACGCATACCTCGAGCTCGCCGACGCACTGTTCCGCAGCGGCCAGGCGGACAAGGCGCGCACCGTCTACCAACGCGTGCTCGAGCTCGCGCCCGACGAGATCCGCGCGCAGGCCGCGCTGAGCGCGTTCATCGATCCGACGGCCGCGCCTAACGCTGCGCGCAAGCCGCAGCCGCCGCCGGAGCGGAAATCGGTCGGGACACCGGAGCGCTCGGGCGTCTTCCGTCGCTATACCGGCGAATCGAAGCGCGAACCGGAGCCGGAGCCGGCGAAGGTCGAGCCGAAGATCCCGACCGATCCGGCGGGGTTCGTCAATCTCGGTGAATGGATTCGCGATGACGACCAGCCGAAGTCGACGCGGATGGTGGTGCAGGAGCAGGCGCCGAGCGGCAACGAGCAGGCCGACTTCGCCGACATGCTGCGCGCGTTCAAGCAGGGCGTCGCGCAGAACGTCGAGGATGAAGACCATCAGGCACATTACGATCTCGGCGTCGCCTACAAGGAGATGGGGCTCGTCGACGAAGCGATCGCTGAATTCCAGAAGGCGCTCCGCGGCCCGCAGGATCGCGTGCGTGCCTATGAGTCGCTTGGCCAGTGCTTCCTCGAGAAGTCGCAGTTTCAGGTGGCGGCGACCCTGCTCTCGCGTGCGCTGGTCGAGCCCGGGCATACCGACGAGCAACTGGTCGGCGTGCTCTATCTGCTCGGCTACTGCCATGAAGCGCTCCAACAGTGGCCGGAGGCGCTCGTCTATTATCAACGCGTATTCGCCGTCGACATCGAGTTCCGCGACGTGAGCGATCGGATCTCGGCGCTGGAGCGGGTCGCGACGTGAGCACGGTTCCGCGCGCGTCGGCTGCGCCCGCGCTGATCGACATCCAGGCACCCGTTCGCGATGCGCTCGATCAGGTTGCCGAAGAGCTTCGCCGGATCGTTGCCGCCGACTTCGCGCTGATCACCGAGGTCAACGAGCACCTGCTCCGCATGCGCGGAAAGATGTTCCGGCCGACGCTCACGCTCCTCTCGAGCCAGGTCGATGACCGCCCGCAGCCACGCGTCACGACGCTCGCGGCAGTGATCGAGCTGATGCACCTCGCGACGCTCGTCCACGACGACGCGGTCGACCACTCGACGCTCCGGCGCGGGATGCCGACGATCAACGCGCTGTTCAGCCATCAGGTGTCGGTCATCATGGGCGACTACCTGTACTCGCGCGCGTTAGGCACGCTCGTCAAGGGCGGTGACATCGAGCCGCTTCGCATCCTCACCGACGTCTCGACGCAGATGACGATCGGGGAGATGCGGCAGCTGGCCTCATTCGATCGGCTCGCGTTTTCCGAGGACGACTACTACGCGCTCAACCGCGCGAAGACCGCCTCGCTGCTGTCCGGCGCCTGCGAGATCGGCGCGATCAGCGGGGCGGAACGCTATCGCCCGGCGCTGCGCCGCTATGGCGAGCTCCTCGGGATGGCCTTTCAGGTGGCCGACGACCTGCTCGACTACACCGCCGACGCGGCGGTCACCGGCAAGCCGACTGGACTCGACCTGCGGGAACGGAAAGTGACTCTCCCGCTGATCGCCGCCCTCCGCGAGATGGGTCCGGCAGCGCGCGCGAAGGTCGATGCAATGTTCGAGCAGGATACCCCCGACGACGCGAGCATCGCCGAGGTCGTGGCGATCGTCGGCGACTCGGGCGGCATAGACTACGCCCGACGAAGGGGAGAGTCGTTCGCCGACGAGGCGGACGCGGCATTGCAGGGCTTGCCTGACAGTCCGGCCCGGGCAGCGCTTTCGGATGCAATCACGTACGTCATGGAGCGACGATGGTAATAAGTTCGAGACAGGGATCGTCGAGGCACCGCCCGGGGTTTCACATTATCGTGCTGACGATCGGTTTCATCGTCGGTGGCTTCATGACGCAGTTTTCCCGCAGGTTCCTGCCGGCGGGCGCAGTCAAGGAATTCCTCACGACCGGCGTGACTCCCTCGTTCGGGCCCGTCAGCGTCGATCTCGTGATCCTCAAGTTCGCGTTAGGGCCGGTCGCCCTGGATGTGTCGCTGCTGAGCCTCGCCGGAGTGCTCGTCGCTTATCTGATCGCCCGGTCACTCTTCTAACGCCGTCGCGAGGGAGGTCCACATGGGTTTGGGCAACATTGGTTTCACCGAGATCATGCTCCTGCTGGTCGTCGTGCTGCTGCTCTTCGGCGCCAAGCGGATCCCCGAGATCGCCGGCTCGTTCGGCAAGGGAATCAAGGAGTTCAAGAAGAACATGAACGATGTCCAGCGAGACATCACCGAGTCGGTGCGCGACGATCGCGTCGGGCCACCGTCGTCGCGCGACTCCCTCGCCCCGGGCGAGCGCGCCGCGCCGCGCGATTCCGCCTCGACTGAAGATCGTCCCGAGCCGAAGCGGCTGCTGAGCTGACCGAAGCCACCGTCAGGCAGTCGCCTAACGGTCGGGGGCCAGGAGCCGGGGCCAGTGAACAGCGTCCGCTGTTGCTGGCTTCCGGCTCCTGGCCCCCTTCGTACGTCGTTGCTGAGCGATTTGTCGCCTGACGGCCAGCGCCGCTGGCGTCAGGTCTCGTTCGTCCGCCGCGCTGCCTGTTCGATCTTCTTTTCGTTGTTCACGATGTGCGCCTCGGCGCGGAGATTCGCGACGAAGTCCTGGACGCGCTTGCGCCGAAGCAAGTCCTCGAGCTGGTTCCGCTGCGCGACCTTCTGCACGTCGAAGGCGGCACGGTCGGCGAGCTTGCGTGCATCCACCCGCTCGACGACGACTGCGTCGGGGGTGCGAATCGGTTCGCTGATCGCGCCGATCGGAAGCGAGAAGGCCGCGCCGATCGCCTGATTGTAGCGGCCGATCTCCGGCAGGATGCTGTTGCGCGTGAACATCGGCGTCTGCACCGCGGTCAGCCCGCGCTTCTGCGCGGCTGCCTCGAGCGAGGTTGCCGCTGCCTCACGTGCGAGGCTGTCCGCCTGCTTCATCAGCAGGTCGAGCTTCTTCTCGCGACGAACAGCCTCGGTCAGCTCCGGCTTCGCCGACGCGACAGTTGGCACTCCCCCATGGTCGATCGAGTCGAGCCGCGCGAGATAGTACGCGTTTTCCGCGTCGACGAGATCACTGGTCTCGCCGGGCTGCGCCCCCTTGAATGCCCAGGCGCTCACATCGGGCACGTAGACGCCGTTCAACATCGCGGGTTGTCCCTCGACGACCGCCGTGTGCATGATGGTCAGGCCGAGCGCTTTCGCCGCGCTGTCGAATGCGGCAGGCGTCGTCTTGCCGGCTGCGCGCCCCAGCTGGTCGGCGAGACGATCGGTTGCCGACGCCGCGGAGTCGCGCTGCTGGATCGGAATCAGGATGTGGCTGACGCTGATCGTGTCGCCCTTCCGATCATCGACCTTGATGAGGTGGAAGCCGAACTGGGTCTGAACCGGCTGCGAGATCTCGCCTGGCTTCAGCGCGAAGGCCGCGTCCTCGAACGGCTTGACGAACCGCCCACGCGGACCGCGTCCGAGCGCGCCGCCCTGCGACGCCGAGGCCGTGTCGGCCGACTCCGCCCGTGCGACGTCCTCGAACTTCGATTGACCGCTGACAATCTCCTGCCGGAGCTCCGCCGCCTTCGCGCGCGCCGCCGCCGTATCGGCCGCGGTGATCGTGCGGGGAATCGTGACGATGGACAGAACCGCCCGGCCGGGCCGCGTCAGTTCCTTCTCGTGCGCCTTGAGATAGTTGTCGAGCTCCGCGTCGGTCACCTCGACCTTCGCGTCGGGGATGCGGTCCGGCGTCAACGTCACCGCGGTCATCCGCGCCGAGTCGTTGGCATCCTGCCACGCCGACCAGAGGCGCGCGTCGGTGAGGTACGCCCCGGTGGCGATCTGGTCGAACAGCTTCTGACGGCGGATCTCGTCG
>JAICUE010000224.1 GCA_025936015.1 Gemmatimonadaceae bacterium | reverse complement strand
GCACTCGTCGACGACGATGAGGCGTGAGCACCACGCAGCTTCCAGCGTCGTACCGCCGATGACCGACGAGCGTTCGTTCCGCGATTCCAGTGGCACCGAGTGGGACGTCTTCGACGAGCGCAGCTCGGGGGCGATGCGCGCGCTCGAGTGCGACTATCCGGTGCCGGACCGCGACCCGGGTCTCGTCTTCGTATCGCGCGTCGGACGGAAGCGGCTCTGGCCCTGCCCCACCGACTGGCAGCGGCTCCCTGACCAGGAGCTCGAGACGCTCTGCGGTCGCGCAGCCTCACTCGCCGACTAGCCCCGCCACCGCCCGTGATCAATCCGGTCCCCGTCACGCTCGAAGGCAATGGCGTCCGCCTCGAGCCGCTCACCGCGGACCACCAAGCCGACCTGGACGCGGCCGCGGCCGACGGAAAGCTCTGGGAGCTCTGGTTCACCAGCGTCCCGGCACCGGGCGAGACAGCGCGCTACATCGCCGATGCACTCGAGGGACAACGCGCGGGCACGATGCTGCCCTGGGTCGTGCGCGAGCTGCAGAGCGGGGCCGTCGTCGGCACGACACGCTACCACGACATCGTCGCGAAGATCGACCGCGTCGAGATCGGCTACACATGGTACGCGAAGAGCTGGCAGCGCTCGCACGTGAACAGCGCCTGCAAGCTGCTGCTGCTCGGTCACGCGTTCGACCAATTGAAGTGCGCGGTGGTCGGGCTCCGCACGGACAACTTCAACTTCGCGTCGCAGCGCGCGATCGCCGCGCTCGGCGCACACCGCGACGGCGTGATCCGTCATCACATGCAGCGCCGCGACGGCACGGTGCGCGACAGCGTGATGTTCAGCATCCTCGCGACCGAGTGGCCTGACGTGAAGCGCCATCTCAATTGGCGGCTGACGCGCCGCGACAGCAGCGAACACCGCTGACACGCCCTGGCGGATCGAGCTGTTCGGCCGGGGCAGTCCTCCGTGCCTCCGTGGTAAAAATGCTGTTGCCGTTGCAACTGCTGTGAACAGGAGGCGCGGAGGCACGGAGAACAGCAGGGGATTGCTCTGTGGTAGAGTGCTGTTGCTGTTACAAGTGACCGGACAGAGGCACTGACGATTGTATTGGACAGCGCCTCACCCACGGGGCTCATGGCGCCGCGGCGGAAAGCAATCGGTCGGCGCACTGCACGTTCGCCTCGCCTGGTGCGCCGTTCACCCCACGGTAATTGACTCGTGCGCTGCACCGCGATGATGGTCAACATCGCGGCACGATGGCCGGCCGCGTTGGCTGATTCATCCGCGGGGAATACACGAAATGCGAATGAGACTCGGCGTCCTCGGCGCGGCGATGATGATGACGCTGGTTCCCAGCGCCGCGGTGCCCGAACGGGTCGTGATCGCGCGCGTCGCCAGCGATGCCACCGATCCGGTGAGCGACTCGGCGATGTGGATCCAGATGCGCAACGTCGATTTGCACATCGACCAAACCAACGCGTTAGGCGTTCGCGAGCTGCGCGGCGAGGTCGTGCGGACACACGCGGATGTCCCCGCGGCGCTCGACGATTCGAAGTCGTTCACCGTCCGCGTCACGGCGGGCACGGTCACGCTCTCGGGAGACGCGCTGGCGGCGCTGCTCAACGAGTTCGTCTTCGCCTACCGTGGCTCGCCGCTGAAGCACCTGCATGCGCGCATCGCCGACTCGCGCGTGATCCTCCGCGGCGTGATGCACAAGGGCGTCGACCTTCCCTTCGAGATCGCTTCGACCGTCGCGCTCGAGCCCGATGGACGCGTGCGGCTGCACCCGACGAAGACGCGGATCCTCGGCATCAACGGTGCGAAGCTGATGCATGCGCTCGGCCTGCACCTCGACAAGCTGCTGAACCTGCGCGGGGCCAAGGGTGTCGTGGTCGATCGTGACGACCTCCTGCTCGAGCCGACGCGGATCCTGCCCCCGCCCGCGATCAGCGGGCGCCTGGCGACGATCGCGGTGGAGGGTGACAAGCTCGTCCAGACCTTCGTTCGCCTCGCGGACGATTCGATCTTCGATGGGTTCGCGCATCCCGACACCGCCGCCACTAACTTCATATACTTCCGCGGCGGGGAGCTGCGCTTCGGCAAGCTCCTGATGAGCGACACCGATCTCGACATCCTCGACGGCGACTCGCGCGATCCGTTCGACCTCGATCTCGACGAATACGCGCGGCAGCTCGTCGCCGGGACGTCGCGCACGATGGCGAACAAGGGGCTGCGTGTCGTGATGCCCGATTACCGCCTGGTGACGCAGCGCCCGGCGCCACAGCTCCAGATCTCACCACTCTCCACACGTTAGGCAGCTGATCATGAACACGTCACCAACTCGAAACACCCGCGCCGGCCGGGAACTTCCCCGCGGCGTGAAGGCCGAGCGACTCCGGACCGAGTTTCGCGACCGCGGGCGCAAGGGCGCGGGTGGCGAGCTGCTGCTCTGGTCGAACGACGCGCTCGATCTGGTCGACCGGGCCGCGGACGAGGGCGTCCCGATCGTGCGGGTGACCGGCATCGCGCCGGCGAACACGAGCAGCGCCGCGGCAGCCGATGAGCGCGTCGACTTCAGCCGCGAGGTGAGCGGTGGCCATGGCTGCTGGGAGGCCGCGGACGCATTCCTCCGCCGGCGCGGGGAGCTCGGCCTGCTCTTCGACCTCGAGCTCGGCGACGACCCGCTCGAGATAGTCTGAGGGGCGAGTCCGGGGTGGCGTGACCGTCACGGGACGGCTGTTCCGCGGTTAGAATAGATGCTGGCAGCAGCTACCAGCAGAGACCGTCCCATGGCAAAGGCAATTCTCCTGATCGACCACGGCTCGAAGCGTGGCGAGGCGAACGAGATGCTCGATTGTGTCTCGAACCTCGTCCAGGCGATGGCCAGCGGCAACGTGATCGTCCGCTACGCGCACATGGAGCTGGCTGAGCCGTCGATCGGCGCCGGCTTCGCCGCATGCGTGAAGGCGGGGGCGACCGAGGTGGTCGCATTCCCGTACATGCTCTCACCGGGGAAGCATTCGACCGGCGACATTCCGCGGCTCGTCGCCGCGGCGGCAGCGCCCTTCCCCGGCGTGACCTTCTCGGTGACGCCGGCCTTCGGCGTGCACGAGAAGCTGGCCGAGCTGATCCTCCTCCGCGCCGGCGTCAGGCCTAACGCGATCGACGCCGACCGCTGCTGGCACTCGTCCGAGGTCCCACGCACCTGCGGGGATGCCTGCCGCTGTGAGACCGCCGGCACCGAGCCGCGGACCGTGGCCACCTCGCTCACCGCCTGACACCGACACCGCATGACCGCGCTGACGCGCTTTTCCGACGAAGAGGAGCAGTTCCGCGACGCCGTCCGCAGCTTCGCCGAAGACGAGGTGCGGCCGCGGAGCGCGGCGATGGAGAAGGCGGGAAAGATCGACCCCGAGCTGATCAAGCAATACTTCGCGTTAGGCCTGATGGGCATCGAGGTCGACGAGGCCTACGGCGGCGCCGGTGGCTCGCTGACGATGGTGACGCTCGCCGTCGAGGAGATCAGCAAGGTTGACGCGGCCGCGGCGATCATGGTCGACGTCCAGAACACGCTGGTCAACTTCCCGATCTCGAAGTACGGCACCGACGAACAGAAGAAGAAGTATCTCAGCCGCCTGACGTCGGACACGATCGGCGCCTACGCGCTGTCCGAGCCGGGCTCCGGCTCCGATGCGTTCGGGATGGCGACGCGCGCGGAAAGGCAGGGTGACAAGTGGATCCTCACCGGGCGCAAGCTGTGGATCACCAACGGCGCCGAGGCGGAGATCTTCGTGATCTTCGCCAACGCGAACCCGAGCGCGGGCTACAAGGGGATCACCGCGTTCATCGTCGAGAAGGGCTTTCCCGGCTTCGCGGTCGGCAAGAAGGAGGACAAGCTCGGGATCCGCGCGTCGAGTACGACGGAGCTGATCCTCGACGGCTGCGAGGTGCCTGACGCGAACGTCCTCGGCCCGGTGGGCCAGGGCTACAAGGTCGCGATCGAGACGTTGAACGAGGGACGGATCGGCATCGGCGCGCAGATGATCGGCGTCGCCCAGGGAGCGTTAGGCGCGGCGATCGCCTACCTGAAGGAGCGGAAGCAGTTCAACAAGCCGCTCGCCGAGTTCCAGGGGATCCAGTTCCAGGTCGCCCAGGCGGCGACCGAGACGGAAGCCGCACGGCTGATGGTCTACAACGCGGCGCGGCTCAAGGAAGCGGGTGAGGACATCGCCGTCGCCGGCTCGATGGCCAAGCTGTTGTCGTCGCAGGTTGCCGAGCGGACGACGTCGCTCTCGCTCGAACTCTTCGGCGGGTACGGTTACACCAAGGACTACCCCGCCGAAAAGTTCTACCGCGACGCGAAGATCGGGACGATCTACGAGGGCACGTCGAACATGCAGCTGCAGACGATCGGGAAAGCGCTGCTGCGCTGACGATCAGAAGTACAGCGAGACGCGGAGCGGGGTGAAGGCCGCGAAGAAATCATTCCCCGACTGGTTGTAGCTCTTCACCTTCGTGTGCTGGCCGGTGAGGCGGTACGACAGGCCGACCGCGAGGTGGCTGGCCGGCATGTACTGGCCGCCGATCTCCGCGTAGCCACCGGCGTAGCGCACGCCGTAGCTGCTGTTCTGCGCCGGGTTTGCGGAATACTCCTGGTGCTGGACGATGGCGCCGTAGGTCAGGGCAGCGCCGAAGGTCGTCGAGAACCCAGCCGCGACGGGCGCGTGATGGCGCAGGCCGAGCGCCACCTCGACCCTGTTGGCGCGGGTCTCGTACGTCCCCGGGCTCTGGTCTTCCTTCATCGTGTTGTGCGAGAGCGAGGCATCGAAGACGAGCGCGGTCTGCGGGGTGAAGAAGCGGAGCACTCCACCATTGTTGTCGCCGATATACGTCTCGACTCCCCACTGGCCTGCATGAAAGGGCTGCGTATTCGTGGTTCCCTGCGCCTGCGCGTTCCCGGCGCCGACGCTCGACCCGACGAGCGTGGCGATCGCTGCAACGGCGAGATGCACTTTCTTCATAACGGTTCTCCGTACGGTGGTATGTAGTTGTCCTTCGTGACGGAGACGCACCACAGCGTAAGGCGCAACGCCTAACGGGGGCGAGAAGGGGCGGGCGGCAACTGCGTTCAACCACGAAACGGCAACAGCCTTTAACCACGAACGGCAACAGCTTTTGACCACAGAACGGCAACAGCTTCTAATACGAAACGGCAACAGCTTTTAACCACAGAGGACACAGGGGACACAGAGGACGGCATTCGGGGATGGGTGTAATGCATCACGGTCGGGATTTTC
>JAICUE010000148.1 GCA_025936015.1 Gemmatimonadaceae bacterium | reverse complement strand
CTAACGGTCTGAACGCGATCACCCTCGCCGGTCCGGCGACGCCGGCGGCGCTGGCCGGTGCCGGCGGAACCTCGCAGGCCGGTGCGGCGATCGTCTCGGTGCAGGACCAGCAGGTGAACCGCATCGCCGACCTGAATCCGAACGACATCGAGTCGATCGAAATCCTGAAGGGGCCGTCGGCGGGCGCGATCTACGGATCGAAGGGCGCGAACGGCGTCATCATCATCACCACCAAGCAGGGGCGGGCCGGCAAGCCCTCGATCTCGCTGACGCAGCGCATCGGGACGCAGTCGCTGGCGAAGGAGTACGACCTGCGCTGCTTCACGCAGGCGGAAGCAGCGGCGTACATCGACGCGCACGCGGCGCAGTTCCACTTCACGTCGGCACAGTACTTCGCCGACCATCCGTACGCCGGGTGCACCGATCCGCAGAAGCAGCTGTTCAACGGCGACGGCCCATCGTACGAGACCGCGGCGTCGCTGCGCGGCGGCGTGTCGAGCGCGACGTATTTTCTCGCCGCTTCGGCCAAGCGCGACCAGGGTCTGATGGAGAACACCGGCTTCAACAAGCAGTCGCTGCGCGCGAACCTGACGCAGTCGATCGGGTCGCGACTGGTGCTGCGCGGGTCGTCCGAGATCCTCCACACCCTCACCGAGCGCGGCATCTCGGGGAACGACAATGCGACGATCAGCCCGATCGCGATCATCTCGGCGACGCCGACCTTCTTCGATTTCTCGCGGAAGGATCCGGTCACCGGCGACTACGTGCGCAACCCGTGGGTCGGCAACTCGGGGAACGTGCTGCAGGAAGCAGCGCAGGTGCGCACGCCGGAAAACGTGTATCGCGCGATCGGCAGCCTGCAGGGCAACCTCCAGGCGTATACCTCGCAGCGCCAGTCGCTCGAGCTGCAGGTGGTCGGTGGCCTCGACGCATACACCGATGACGGACGCGTCTACTCACCGCCGACGACGTATGTCGAGCAGTCCGGGTCCGTTTCACCATTCCCGGGAACGGTGGTGAACTCGAAGGCGACGGTGCAGAACGCGAACGTGAACCTGTCGCTGACGCATCGCCTGACGCTGGCGCCGTTCACGGCGACGACGTCGACCGGCATGCGCCAGGAGCGCGCGCAGGCGGACTACGTGACCAACCTCGGCCAGGGACTCTTCCCCGGCATCACGAACTTCGCGACCGCGACGCAGACCGCGTCGGCCGACGGACAGACGCTGACCAAGACGCTGTCGTACTACGCGCAGGAGGAAGTGCTCGCGCTCGACGAGACGCTGCTGCTCACCGCGGCGGTGAACGCGGAGCGTGCGAGCACGAACGGCGATCCGACACACTTCTACACCTTCCCGAAATTCGCGGCTTCGTACCGGATCCCGTACGAGCTGCCGCACGTCGACAACCTGAAGGCACGCGTGGCGTACGGACGTGCCGGCAACCGCGTACCCGAGAACTACAAGTACACCTTCCTGACCGCGGTGCCATACGGCGGCGTGAACGGGCTGCGCCCGTCGGCGATTGTCGGGCTCTCGAACATCCGTCCCGAAGTCACGGCCGAAACGGAGGGCGGCATCGACGCCGACTTCTTCAGCGGGCGCGCCGGTCTCGAATTCACGAAGTACAAGAAGACGACCACCGATCTCGTGCTGCTCGCGAACCGCGCACCGTCAACCGGCTTCACCACGCAGACGATCAACGGCGGCTCGCTCCGCAACACCGGCACCGAAGTCACGGTCAAGCTCGTACCGGTGCAGACGAACCTCGTGGAATGGACGTCGGCGACGACATACGCCGCGAACAAGAGTCTCGTGACCTCGCTGCCCGTGCCCGGCTTCATCGCCGGCAACGGATTCAGCCAGCGCTACGCGGTAGCCAAGGTCGTCGTCGGGCAGCCTAACGGTGTGGTCGCGGTGTTCGACGGACGCAACCCGGATGGCACGCGTCACGAGGTGTTCCTCGGCGCAGCGGAGCCGGACTTCCAGATGGGCTTCAACAACGACGTCACGGTCGGACCGTTCCGGCTGTCGGCGGTGCTCGACTGGCACAAGGGCGGCTGGGTCGCGAACCTGACGAACAGCTACTTCGACTCGAACCTGCCCGGGGGCGCGCTCGCCGACACGGCGGTGGCGAACGCGCGGGCAACGGACTTCGCCAACGGCAGCCCGACCTACGTCGAGCGCGCGACGTTCGTGAAGCTCCGCGAGCTGACGCTCGCGTACAACATCAGCTCGAGCTGGGTGAATGCGCTGACGCGCGGCGCGGCGAAGGATGCGCGCCTCGAGCTCAGCGGCCGCAACCTGAAGACGTGGACGCGATACTCCGGCTACGACCCCGAAGTCTCGAACTTCGGCAACCAGGCGGTCGGCCGGTTCCAGGACGTCGCACCGTTCCCGGCGAGCCGGTCGGTGTACCTGTCCTTCAATGCCAACTTCTAACGCGCGAGGCGCCAACCAATGCGCAAACTGACAGCTGTAGCCGGCGCAGCGCTCATCGCGCTCACCGGATGTATCGACAACCCGATGACGAGGAGCACCGACAACGTCGTCGCCGGGTCGCCGCAATCGCTGCAGACGCTCGTCTCGGGAGCGTTAGGCCAGACGCGCGCCGCTGCCGGCGTCGCGCCGACGACGTACTTCTCGTTCGGGGCGATCCAGGCGCGCGACGCGCTCCGGCTCGACCCGAACGACAACCGGCTGACGCAGGAATTCTTCGTCACCACCCCCGACCCGAGCTCGTTCATCGGCAGCGCGGACTGGGCGCGGACGTACGTCGCCCTGCGGGCGATCACCTCGATCTACGAGCAGCCCGCCTTCACCTCGTTGTCGAGTGGAGACCAGGCGATCACTCGCGGCTTCCTCAACACGGTGAAGGGACTGAACTACGTGCATCTCGCGGAGACGCGCGATACCGTTGGCTTCGTGATCCTCGCCAAGGATCCGTCGGCACTCCCGCCGATTCTCTGCAAGCCGAGCGCACTCGCCGCGGTGTCAGCGTTGTTGGACTCGGCGTACGCCGATCTGACGGCGTCCGGCACCTCGGACTCCGTGCCATTCGTCGCCGCGGGGTACAACCTCGATGGCAACTACTCGACGAAGGCCGGGATCATCCGCTTCAATCGCGGGCTGAAGGGAAAGATCGAGATCATGCGTGCGACGAGCCGCCAGAGTCCAACAGGGCAGGCGGGGTTCACCGCCGCGCTCGAGGCACTGGACATCGCGCTCGCTGGAGCGCCGGCGACGCCCGACGCCGAGTACCTCGCCGAGGGGCCGTACTACCTCTACAACTCGGCGGCACCGGAATCATATCCGAATCCGATCGGCGGCGACGTGAAGCTCGGGCTGAGCGACAACTTCGTGAACGGATATCAGGCGGGCGATGCGCGCGAGTCGAATGTCTACACCGTCGCGACCGTGCAGCAGGCGCAGGGCTACAGCTTCACGAAGTCCTACGTCTACACGAAAGGCGACCAGCTCTCGACGCCGATGGCGCAGCTGCGCAATGCGGAGCTGTACCTGCTGCGCGCCGAAGCGAAACTCGGCCTGAACGATCTCGCCGGTGCGACGACTGACGTCAACGCGGTCCACGTCGGCGAGGGACAGCTCGCGCCGTATGCCGACTTCACCACGCGCGACCAGGCATTGGCCGCGCTGAACTACGAGTACCGCTACTCGCTGATCTTCGAGGGATGGCAGCACCTCGCGTTCATGCGGAGATATGGATTGCTGACGCAGGCGTTCGTGGCGCAGCCCGACGTTCCGGACGGCGGCGCGACGGACCCGCTCAACCAGGCGCTCCCGATTCCTGCCAACGAAGCCACGGCAAGAAACGGCAACATTGCCTGCACGGCGTCATAGCGAAGTGGCGAAGCCCCGGTGGCATCGAGCTGCCGGGGCTTTTGCCGCCGCTGGCGCTGCCGGGCGCGGCGGGAGTTGCCAGCGGGAGTCATTTCACCAAAGTTCACGCATGCGTCCATTCGCGCGATCTCGCCGGCCGGCTGATTCGGCCGCGACCGGCGGCGGTACCCCGACGGTCCCGAAGGTGATCAGCTGGTGGGATCGCTGGCGGCTCGCGCTGCATGTAGGGGTCCTCCTGCTCGTGCTCGCCGGGAGCTCGGTGCTCGCGGTCGAGTCGTACCTCTCGCACCGGTCGAACGCCGAGCGCGCCCGGGCGACCGCGCACGACCTCGCGCTCGAGGCGGCCGCGAACCTTTCGCGTGGTGCGCAGGGAAGATTGAGCTTCGACCTGCTCATGTACTTCATCCCGGCGTCGAGCAGCGCGGAGTACGATACGCCGGAACGTCAGGCAAGCTTTTCGAAGATGGCGCTCGAGCCGGCGCGAACGGACTGCGCGGCTCCGGAAGTCTGTGTCGCCGGTCCGGCCCGAACGACGTTCCACTGGGATCTTCGGAGCGACGCGTGGCGCACCAGCGGCGCGCCGTTCGATCCCGCCACGGCCGCGGCGGTGCGCGACTCGGTTCGCGACGAGGCGCTGCACCGCTACCAGAAATGGTGGGAGCTCGCGGTGCTCTGGGTGCCGGCCGGCGAAACGATGCACATGATTCTCTATCGTCTCGCATTCGACAGCGCCGGAAAGCCGGCGACCGTGAACGGATATGAAGTGGACATGCCGCGCGTCGCCCGCGAGATTTTCTCGCGCACGATCACCATGGCCCCCCTGCTCGCGTCGGGCGCCGCTCATGGTGTCGGCAACGAGAAGCTCTATTCGCTGCACGTCGTCAGCGCCGAAGGGGTGGAGTGGCTTCGCGCCGGGCTCCCGCAGGCGACGGCGCCGACGCTCGCCAGCTATGACGCCGCCGACACATTCGGGAAGTATCGGGTCGAAGTCGGGCTCGGACCGACGCTGCTGGCGAGCGTGACCGGTGCTCCGCAGGAGAACACGCGGCTGGTCACGACACTGCTCGTCTTCGCGGCGAGCGTCATCCTGATCACCCTCGCGATCATTCAGACACGTCGCGAATATGCGCTCGCCCACCTGCGCGAGTCGTTCGTCGCCAGCGTGTCGCACGAGCTGCGCACTCCGCTCGCGCAGATCCGGCTCTTCTCGGAGATGCTGCAGTTGGGCTTCGTCCGGAATGCCGGCGAGCAGACCGCCGCGGTCGAAACGATCGTGCACGAGGCGGGTCGCCTGACATATCTCATCGAGAATGTGCTCACCTACTCGCGGGCCGCGCGCAACGAGCTGCGGCTCGAGGCTTCGCCGGTCGACGTCGACGGGGTCATCGTCGAGCTGGCGCGCACGGCTGGACCGATCGCGGCGGCGGCGGGGATGACGTTGCGCACCGCGTCCGAGCGTGGGCTGGTCGCATCGGGTGACCGCGGCGCGCTGCTCCAGGTGCTGGTCAACCTCGTCGACAACGCGATCCGCCATGGAAAGACCGGAGGGCAAGCCGTCGTCTCGGTCGAACGCGCCGGCGATGCGATTCGCTTCCTCGTCGATGACGACGGTCCCGGCATTCCACGGCGTGATCGCGAACGCATCTGGCGCCGGTTCGTCAGGCTCGAGGGCCGCACGCGTGCGACGGGGAGCGGAATCGGGCTGTCGGTGGTGGCCGAGCTGGTCGCGGCGATGGATGGCCGGGCGTGGGTGACCGACGGACCGTTAGGCGGCGCACGCTTCGTCGTCGAGGTCCCGGTCGGGATCGGCGACGAGCCGGCAGTCCGTGCGCCCCTCCGCCGCGCTGATACCAGCGCCGGCGCCATCGCCGGAGCGATCGCGGTCGCGCTCCTCACGGCGGCCGGCTCGAGCACAGCCGGCGCGCAGGGCGCGGCCGCCGCACAGGCGCCGGCGGCGCTTGCTCCGGTCAGCGATACGGTCTGCGCGCGCCCGGCTTTCCGCCGCTTCGACTTCTGGGCCGGGGATTGGGTGGTGAAGGACACCGCCGGTCACGTGATCGGGCGCAGCCGCGTCACGCGCGACGTCGGCGGTTGCGCGCTGCACGAGCACTGGGCCGCCGCGCAGGGCCACGGCGTCGGCGAGAGCTTCAGCGGCTACGTGCCTAACGACGGCCAGTGGCACCAGCTGTACGTCGGGACCGGCGGCTACGTCTTCGTGATGAGCGGGACGTTCTCCGGCGACACGCTGGTGATGCTCACTCCGCCGCGGCCGTCCGCGCGCGATCCGAAGCTGCAGGTCGTCGAGCGCTGGACGTGGACGCCGATCGATTCGGCGCACGTCCGCCAGACAGCGCGGGCGACGACCGATGGCGGAGTCACCTGGCGCACGCTCTTCGACGGCATCTACGAGCGAGCGCGATAGGATGGCCGTTCGCGGCGCCCGCGCGCTCGGCGACCCCGACGGGTGCACTCGTTCACCACGCCTCGGCGAGGTGGCGGTCCCGTCCACCAGTGACGAACGGGCGAACATCGAGATGGTGGTCGAGCTCGATCAGGCCGCAGGCGGATGACGACGCCGCGGGCACTGGCCGGTTTGACGTTAGGCCTGACGATGTTGCTCGCCGGCTGCGCCCCGCCGGCCGGCCGGGCCGCCTCGCTCGGG
>JAICUE010000043.1 GCA_025936015.1 Gemmatimonadaceae bacterium | reverse complement strand
CGGGCACTCTCGAACGTGTTGATCAACGCGGTCGAAGCATGCCCGCGCGGCGGCGAGATCGACGTTCGCGTCGCGCGGAATGACAGCGAGGACGGCGAAGTCGTCGTCGCGGTGAGGGACAATGGATGCGGGATGACCGCCGAGCGCCTCGCGCGGATCTGGGATCCGTACGTGACGTACAAGCAGGGTGGGACCGGGCTCGGGCTGGCGATCGCGCGGCAGACGATCGACGCGCACGGGGGCCGGGTCGAGGCGGAGAGCGCGCCCGGCGGCGGCACCGAAATCCGGTTCCTGCTTCCGGCGGGCCGAGGTGGCCGGGAAAGTATTTAGTACCAACACTGTATTAATCAGCGGTTCTCGGGAGATTCATCATGGGTGATGCGGCCAGTGTGCTGGTACCGCTCGGCGGGATGTTCATGATCGTGGCGATCGTGCTCGGCATCCCGATGGTGCGACTGATGTCGAAGCGGATGGACGCGCGGCTGTCCGGCGGGCCACCGTCGTCAGACACGACCGCGCGACTCGAGCGGATCGAGCACGCGATCGATGCGATGGCAGTGGAGGTGGAAAGGATCGCCGAAGGTCAGCGGTTCACGACCAAGCTCCTGTCGGAGCGTTCGGGCGACCGGATCGGCGGCGCGGGGAACACGATATGAGCGGAGGACGGGCGTGATGATCTACGCGGATCCGGGTGAGATCATCGGCATCCTCGGCAGCCTGACGATCATCGGCGCGGTGCTCTTTCCGATCGCCCGCGCGTTAGGCAGGCGGATCGAGGGAAAGGCGCAGGCGCCGCAGATCCCGGCGGGCACCGACGCGCGGCTCGACCGGATCGAGCACGCGGTGGAAGCGATCGCCGTCGAGGTGGAGCGGATCTCGGAGGGGCAGCGCTTCACGACGAAGCTCCTGGCCGACCGATCCGCGGCGGAAGGGGCGCCGCGCGGGCCGGAGCGAGGCAGCCGGTAGCGCGTGGCCTCCGTCCTGATCATCGACGACGAGCCGAACATCCGACGGATGGTCGGCGCATTGCTCGGCAGCGAAGGGTACGACGTCCGCGAGGCGGCGGGGGGAGCGGAGGGAATCGCCAAGGCACGCGACGCGGACCCCGACGTCGTCCTGCTCGACCTGATGATGCCGGGTGAGCTCGACGGGCTGAGCACACTGGCCCGGCTGCGCGAGTTGTCGCCCGACGTGCCGGTGGTGATGATGAGCGGGCGTGCCGGCCTCGCCGACGCCGTGAAGGCGACGAAGCTCGGCGCGGCAAACTTTCTCGAGAAGCCGCTGACGCCGGAGGGCGTGCTGCTCGCGCTCGCCGCCGCACTCGAGCTGCGGCGCGCGCGACAGGAAGCGCGTGCGCTGCGCGCCGACCTCGGGTTGACGACGGAGATGATCGGCGACGATCCGTCGATGCGTGCGCTGCGCGAGATGATCGCGCGCGTCGCGCCGACCGATGCGCGGGTGCTGGTGACCGGCGAGTCGGGGACGGGCAAGGAGCTCGTCGCATCGGCGATCCACTTCGGGAGTGCACGGAGCAACAAGCCATTCGTGCGCGTGAACTGCGCGGCGATTCCACGCGACCTGGTGGAGAGCGAGATGTTCGGCCACGAGAAGGGCTCGTTCACCGGCGCGACGGAGCGGCGGATCGGACGCTTCGAGCTGGCGCACACGGGCACGCTCTTCCTCGACGAAGTCGGCGACTTGGGACCGGAGGCGCAGGCGAAGCTGCTGCGGGCGATCGAGGCTCGCGAGATCGAGCGCGTCGGCGGTGGAAAGCCGATCCGGGTGGACGTACGGATCATCGCGGCGACGAACAAGGATCTCGCGCGGTGCGTGAACGACGGGACGTTTCGCGAGGATCTGTATTTCCGGTTGAACGTGATTCCGATCGTGCTGCCACCGCTGCGCGACCGGCCCGGCGACATCCCGGCGCTGGTGCGGCAATTCTCGGCGCTGCATCGCGCGCGAACCGGTCGCGCGCTGCCGATGTGGACCGACGAAGCGATGCAGGTGCTGTCGCGGCATCGCTGGCCGGGCAATGTGCGCGAGCTGGCGAACATCGTCGAGCGGCTGGCGATCCTGCATGCGGGCCAGATCGTGAACGCGGATCAGGTGCGCGAGGTGCTGCCGGCGGATCGCGAGGGCGGACCGACGCGCGCTCCCCTGCCCGACCCGGTCGCGCTCGATCGTCCGCTGACGGAAACGCTCGACGAATTCGAGCGCGCGGTGATCGTCCGGGCATTGTCATCGGCTGGAGGAAACGTCGCCGAGGCAGCGCGTCGCCTGAAGACCGATCGTCCGAACCTGTATCGGCGAATGAAGCGGCTCGGCGTCACCGAAGGGGGCAGTGGCAGCCACGGGTCCAGCGGGGGCGGGAGCAGCGCGGGGCACCGGAACACATGAGCGACGATGCGTGAATCGTCCGAGAGGGGACAGCCGATGACGGGATGCCGGTGGTGGAGCGCGGTCGCACGCCTAACGCTGGCCGGCGTCGCAGTGCTGCTCGCGGCGCCAGCCGCGGGCGGGCAGCAGCCGGACACGCTGCCCGCATCGGCGGCCGCGCAGGCGTTGTCGTCGGTGGTGTCACGCGAGGCAGCGTCGCGGTACAACGCGCCAGCCGCGCTGCGCGTGACGGGCGCAACGACGATCGACAGCTCGCAGATCGTCGACGGCGACGTCGCGGCGCTCGAGGCGCCGCTGACGATCCTCGGCATCGTGCGCGGCAACGTGATCGCGATCAACGCGAATGTCATGCTGCGGCCGGGGGCACGGGTGGACGGCGACATATTCGTCGTCGGCGGGGTGGTGACGGGCCTCGACGTGGCGCGGGTCGGCGGGGAGGTGCGCACCTACCAGGCGCCGCTGCGCTACTCGCCTAACGCCACAGGGGGGATCACCGCCGAGGAGCCAGCCGCGGGCGAGGCGATCCTCGCGTGGGTTCGGCTGCGCCCGCGAGTCGAGCGCGAGAACGGCTTTCGCTTTCGGAACTACGCGACGTACAACCGTGTGGAAGGGCTGCCGATCTATGCGGGGCCGTACATCACGCGGCCGATTCCGGGCGGGGTCGTGACCGCGGAGCTGTTCGGCGTGATCCGCAGCGCGGAGAACTTCCGCTGGTCGAGCGAGAACGTCGGGCATCGGGCGACGATCGAGGCGCGGACGAACGGAACGTTGCAGCTGCTGGCCGGAGGGCGGCTGGAGGACGTGGTCGAGTCGACGCAGCCCTGGCAGATGAGCAACTCGGAGACGGCGCTCGCGACCTTCTTCCTCCATCGCGATTATCGCGACTGGTACTCGCGGCTGGGTGGGATCGCGTTCGCCGGGGTCGCGGCGCCGAGGGGGGCGTCGCTGATCGCGTCGTTGTCGGACGAGCGATGGGGATCGCGGCGCGAGCGGGACCCGTGGACGCTCTTTCGCGATGCGCAGCCGTGGCGGCCCAACCCGACGGTGGATGACGGCGTCTATCACAGCTTCCGCCTAACGGGGACGCTCGATACCCGGAACAACATCGACGACCCGTGGGACGGGTGGACCGTGTTCGGCGAGGTCGAACGGACGCACGGCGAGGTCACCAGTTTCGGCGCGCGGTCGCGGACCGTAGTGACTCCGGGCGCGCGCGTGGAATCGACGGACCCGACATACGTGCGGGGGCTGCTCGACCTTCGGCGATACACACGACTCTCGCCGCAGACGCAGCTAAATGCCCGGGTCGTCGCGGGGGGCTGGCTCGGCGGCGATCCGCTGCCGTTGCAGCGGCAGCTGTCGGTCGGGGGATTCGGCACGCTGCCCGGGTACGACTTCAACGATGGCACCCCGGGTCGCGACAAGCTGCGATGCACTGGTCCGGTGGTGCAGCCGGGTCGGCCAGCGGAGTGCGATCGCGTCGCGCTGGCGCAGCTCGAGTACCGCGTCGATCTCGGGCTCGACCGGCTGCGGGATGCGCTCCCGTTCTGGTATGGACGCGGCGCGGTGGTGGCGTTCGTCGATGCCGGGCGCGGGTGGCGGGTGCGCAACGACGGAAGCGACGCAACCGATTTCGGGACGCGAACGCTGCCGTCGCTCAACACCTTCCTCACCGACGTCGGCGCGGGCCTCGATTTCTCGATCGTCGGCGTATACGTGGCGAAGGCGGTGTCGACGTCGAGCGAGCCGCCCAACGTGTTCATCCGGATCCGGCACCGCTTCTAGACGATGGATCGCCGGCTCTTCGTGCGGACCTGGACGCTGGCGCTGTGCCTGGCGACGCTCGTGCTACCGGCGCTGGCGGCAGCGCAAGGGAGCCCGCGAATCGCGATCACGCTCCCGGCGCAGAACGCGCTGCTGCGCGAGGGCCCGACGGTTCGCGGGGACGCACTGCTCGCGGACGCGCAGCTGCGCGACCTGGTGCGGAACGGCTTTCCGGCGCGATTCAGCTTCCGCGTGGAGCTCTGGTCGGCGGGGGGATTCTTCAACGACCTCGAGGCGAGCACGGCGTGGGACGTGATCGTGCGCTACGACCCGCTGGAGAAAGTCTACGAAGTCGTTCGGATCGCCGGGAACCAAGCGGTCACGTTAGGCAAGTTCACCGACCCGGAGGCGGCGGGCAACGCGGTGGGTCGACCGGTGCGCGTGCCATTGAACGCGCCGTCGCAATCGCGCTATTACTACGCGGCGACGCTCGACGTCGAGGTGTTGTCGCTGAGCGACCTCGATGAGCTCGAACGCTGGCTTCGCGGCGAGCTGCGGCCGGCGGTGAGCGGGCGGCGCAACCCGGGGACAGCGCTGACGCGCGGGGTGCGGACGCTGGTGGTGCGGTTGTTAGGCGGGACGAAGCGGCACTTCGAGGCGAAGACGGGGACGTTCAAGCCATGACGCGTCAGCCGCTGTGGCGCCCCTTGTCGCGCGGCCCGGCGTTAGGCGACGCAACCGGCTGTAAGCGATAAGCTGCAAGCAGGAAGCGAACGGCGTCAGGGGTGCGGACCTCCAACGCCGTCGCTGACTGCTTATCGCTTACAGCTTACCGCCGAAGTCAGATTCAGCTTACCGCCGAAGTCAGAGCGTCTTCTCGAGCTGGTGGAGGACGCCTTCGCCGTAGAAGAGGCGGATGTAGCGCGCTTGCGTCGGGGTGAGCTTGCGGACGGCCCAGCTCAGGTGGACGAAGTGCGGCTCGACCGGACGGACGAGCGGGTGCATCCCGATCTCTTCGGGAAGGTGGTTCGACTTCCGCGTGTTGCAGGGGCTGCAGGCGGTGACGACGTTCGTCCACTCGTTGCTGCCGCCGCGCGAGATCGGAATCAGGTGGTCACGCGTGAGCGTCTCGCGCGGCTTCAACTCGGTGCCGGTGCGGCCGCAGTACTGGCAGCGGTAGCGATCGCGGGCGAAGAGAAAGGTGTTCGTGACCTGCCGGCGGAAGCGGCGCGGCACGTGGACGAACGCCTTGAGGCGGATCACCGCCGGGCGCGGGAGCGTCAGGCGCTCGGAGTGTACCGAGCGTCCACTGTCCGCTTCGACGATCTCGGCCTTGCCGTCGATGACGAGGCGGAGCGCTCGGCGGAGCGGAACCATCGTGAGGGGTTCGAACGACGCGTTCAGTGCGAGACAACCGACTATCACGAACGGGCCTCCCGGTGCGGCGTTAGGTGGGGCAGATCCCGCTGGATGCGGGGCGCTCCCTCCTTTCAGTCCGACGACTGCGGGCGTCGCCGCGTTACGCGGTGACACCGTCCTGCTGGCGAAGCTACGAGCCCGGCCCCCCTGCAACAAGACGCCCGGCTTGCAGCTGCCCGGGCGTCTCGTCAGGCGTCAGCGGGTGCGGCGCCCGTTCATCGCGCGGCTCCGGCTGTCGCCGGAACCGTGGTGAGCCATCCGTATGTATCAGGGAAGCGCCCACCGGCGATTCCCATGTAGCGTTCCTGGATCGCGAGAGTGACCGGGCCGGGCTTCCCCTCACCGATCACGATGCGGTCGACGGAGCGGATCGGCGTGATCTCGGCGGCGGTCCCGGTGAAGAACAGCTCGTCGGCGATATAGAGCATCTCGCGCGGCAGGACGTGTTCGCGCAGCTCGTAGCCGAGGTCCTGGGCGATCCGCTTCACCGAATCACGCGTGACGCCGTTGAGGATCCCCGACGCGAGCGGCGAGGTGTACAACACCTTGTCGCGAACGAGAAAGAGGTTTTCCCCACTCCCCTCGGAAACATACCCGAAGCTGTCGAGCATGATCCCCTCGACGTAGTCGTCCTGCCGCGCTTCGAGCTTGGAGAGCTGCGAGTTGAGATAGTTGCCGCCCGCCTTGGCCAATGCGGGAAACGTATCCGGGGCAGCGCGACGCCAGCTGGAGACGCGGACGTCGACGCCATTGGCGAGCGCGTCGTGACCGAGGTAGGCGCCCATCTTCCAGGCGATGATGAACGTCTCGATCGCAGCGTTAGGCGCGAACACTCCCATCTGTTCGCCGGTGCGGGCGACGACGGGCCTCAGGTAGCAGGCATCGAGCTCGTTGGCGGCGACGACTTCGACGGTCGCCTGGACGAGATCGTCGAGGGTGTACTCGATGCCGAAGCGATAGATCTTGCACGAGTCGAGGAGCCGGCGCATGTGGTCGCGCAGGCGGAAGACCGCCGGGCCCTTCGGTGTGGCGTAGCAGCGGATCCCTTCGAAGACGCTCGATCCGTAGTGCACGACGTGACTCATCACGTGGATGGTCGCATCTTCCCATGCGACGAGCTGTCCGTCGCGCCAGATCCGCTGCGTCCGTCCCGAGGGAGCGTTTGCCATGCGCTAAAGCTAACGAGCGCGGCTGCCGTGCACGAGTGGATCGAAGAGCTCGTGGTCGGGGACGCCGACGCGCACGGCCATCTCGTGAGGCCACGCGAGCTGCCCGACCTGCTCGGCGGTGTGGCCATCGGAGCCGAGAGAGATGCGAACGCCGGCCTGGGCGGCGCGGCGGACGAAGCGCTCGTGCGGCCGATAGCGATTCGAGATCTCGAAGGCGATCCCGGCGCGGGCGAGTGCGGCGACGGCGCGCTCCTCGCGCGGCTCGGTCCAGAGCTCCTCGAGGGGCTTCTTGCGGAGTGCCATCGGGAGCAGGGTCGGATGGGCGAGGATGTCGACTGGCATCTCGACGGCGAAGCGCTCGAGGTTGTCGACGTGGGCGTCCATGTAGTCCTGCGGATCGAGCCCTTCCGGCCACGGGCTGGCGAAGGCGTGCATCACGTCGCCGTTAGGCAGGAAGATCGCGTGGAGGCTGCCGATGCGGTGGGTGAAGCGAGCCGCGAGATCGTCGGGGAGCTCGCGCCAGAGCGAGTCGTGCCAGCAGAACTCGCCGCCGCGAAGGACGTCGTGGCGCTCGAGCTCATCGAGATACACGCGGATCTGGCCGATCGAGTGCAGCGCGCCGCGAACGTCCCGCGAGCAGTGATCGGCAACGCTGGGCCGGACGTGACGGGCGGTGACTTTCGCGATCAGCTGTTCGACTGAAAGCGCACCGTCGGAAAATGTCGTATGAGCGTGAGCGTCAACCAGCATGCTGGCTTGCGACACTGCGAGGAGAGATCATGAACAGCGCGAACGGAAAGTCATCAGGGCCTCTGGCCAGCGAACGGGTTGAGGCTGTCCGGGATCGGCTTCGGGCGTGGCTGCACCGGCTGCGCGGGGCGTGAGGCCTGTGGAATCGGAGCTGAGCCGGGCGTGATGCGCGCGCTGTGCGACGTGTCGTACGTCTGCGCGGGGACGACGCCAGTGGAGTCGAGAATCCCCGTAAAGGGCGAATGTACCGGGCACTCCTCGATCGGCTCGGTGCCGGGGATGTAGTACTCGGTGCCGACGAGGTCGGCCGGGCAGAAAGGATTCGCCAGCTTGGCCGTGCTGCGGTCGATCTGCCGGAGAATGATTCCCTCGGGGCGCGGCCAGTCCGGAGGCGCGGGTTTGCGCGAATACACTTCCTTCATGAACGCGGTGTACGCCGGCGCGGCGAGCACTCCGCCCTGCGCGTTCGACTTGATCTTCTGCGGACGATCGAGGCCCATCCAGAGGCCGGCGACGAGATCGGCGGTGAAGCCGATGTACCAGACGTCGGTGCCATCGTTGGTGGTGCCGGTCTTTCCACCGGACGGAATGCGGAAGCCAGCACCCCACACCGAGCTGTAGGCGGTGCCATGCTGGACGACGTCCTTCAGCATGTCGACCATCAGCCACGCTTCTTCCTGCGACAGGACCTGCGAGCGCACCGGCTGCGGCTCCCAGAGCACGTTGCCCTTGGAATCTTCGACGCGGGTGATGCCGATCGGCGCGGCGCGGGTGCCTAACGTCGAGAAGGTGGAGTAGGCGGCGACCATCTCGATCGGGTAGACGTCGGCGGACCCGATGTGAATGGACGGATAGGGCGGGATGTCGGTGGAAATCCCGAAACGGTGCGCCATGTCGATGACGGCGCTCTCGCCGAGCTCGATGCCCAGGTTGATCGTCGGGATGTTGCGCGAGAGCATGAGCGCGCGGCGCATCGGGATCGGGCCTTCGAACTTCAGGTCGTAGTTCTGCGGCGTCCACGTCTGGCCGTTGCCGAGATCGCGAACGATCGGCGAATCGTCGAGGATGTACGACGCGGGGCGGCCGTTCTGGATCGCGGTCGAGTAGACGATCGGCTTGAAGGTCGAGCCGGGCTGACGGAGCGCCTGCGTCGCGCGATTGAACTTCGAGTCATCGAAGTCGCGGCCGCCGATGAGCGCGCGGACCGCGCCGGTGCGCGGGTCCATCGCGATGAAGGCGTCCTGCAGGTACGGAGAGTTGGGACCAGCGTCATCGCCGCCGGCGGCGCGCGCGACGTACTGCTCGTAGGTCATGTGCGAGTACTTGCCGTACTCACCATTCTCGATGCGCCGCAGCTGGCTCTCCATCGCGCGCTCGGCGGCGGACTGCATGTCGATGTCGAGCGTGGTATAGACACGAAGTCCCTGTTCGTAGAGCTGCTGGCCGAACTGCGCGTCGAGCTGGCGGCGAACCCATTCGACGAAATACGGCGCGACTTCGCCGGAGACCGTCTTGCCGCCGAGCTTGAGGGGAAATGCGCGGGCAAGGCGCGCGTCTTCCTCGGAGATCGCGCCTTCATGGCGCAACAGCTCGATGATCGTGTTGCGGCGGGTGACCGCGCGATCGGGGAAGCGGCGGGGATTGTAGCGCTCGGGCGCCTTTGGCAGGGCTGCGAGCGTAGCTGCTTCAGCGAGGTTGAGGTCGCGAACGGACTTTCCGAAGTAGCGCTGCGCGGCGGTCTCGACGCCGTACGCGCCGTTGCCGAGGTAGATCTGGTTGAGGTACAGCTCGAGGATCTTGTCCTTGCTGTATCGCGCTTCGATCGCGCGGGCGACTTTCGCTTCCTTCAGCTTGCGAACGAGGGTCTTCTCGCGCGAGATGCGCTCGGGGAAGACGTTGCGCGCGAGCTGCATGGTGAGGGTCGAGAACCCCTGGCCGTAGCCCCCCGAGCGGATGTTGTGCAAGCCGGCGCCAACGACGCGAATCCAGTCGATGCCGGCGTGCTGATAGAAGCGCTTGTCCTCGGTGATCTGGAACGCCTGGCGAACGACGATGGGGATGTCGCGCAGGGGAACGAGGGTGCGGCGCTCGAGTCCGATCTCGGCGATGAAGCGGCCGTCCGCGGCGTAGAGCTTGGACGTCTGGCGCGGGGTGTAGTCCTCGAGCACGTCGATGGACGGACACTCGTCGCCACGGCAGACGAGCGCCCAGGCGGCGTAGGCCAGCCCGAAGCCGAAGGCAACGAAGAATGTCGCGAGGACGAGCACCGAGCGCACGAGGCGCGGGTGGCGTCGTCGATAATCTCGAAAGAAGGCCACAGCAGCAGTCAGGGTGGTCGAGACGAGAAACTAACCCGCGGGCGGGGGAGATGCAGCATCCGGCCGGCCTCGGCGAGTCGTCCTCTCACATTCCACCCCACGGCGTCTATTTTTGTGCCATGGGTCAACCACTTTCGCTTCTCGACGAGCTGTCCTGGCGGGGACTGCTCTACCAGCACACTGATGGCATCGCCGAATGGCTGGCGAGGCCCCGCGGGATCTACGCGGGCTTCGATCCGACGGCGAGCAGCCTGCACGTCGGGCATCTGTTACCGGTGATGGGACTCGTGCACGCGCAGCGCGCGGGGCATCGGGCGGTCGCGCTCGTCGGCGGCGGGACAGGGTTGATCGGCGATCCGGGCGGGAAGACGACGGAGCGTCCGCTGTCGAGTGTCGAGCAGGTGGAGGCGCAGGCGGCCGCGATCGGCGCACAGCTCGCGCGCTTTCTCGACTTCGACGGGCCGAATCCGGCGCAGGTGCGCGACAACGCCCAGTGGCTCCGATCGTTAGGCGCGATCGACCTGATGCGCGACGTTGGAAAGCACTTCACCGTGAACTACATGCTGGCGAAGGACTCGGTGCAGTCACGAATCGACGCGGGGATCTCGTACACCGAGTTCTCGTACATGCTGCTGCAGGCGTACGACTTCCTCGAGCTGAAGCGGCGTGACGACGTGAGCCTCCAGCTCGGCGGCAGCGACCAGTGGGGGAACATGACCGCCGGGATGGAGCTGATCCGCCGCACCGGCGCGGGTGACGCGCACGTGATGACGATGCCGCTGATGATGAAGGCTGACGGGACCAAGTTCGGGAAGACCGAGGGTGGCGCAGTCTGGCTCGACGCGGCGCTGACGTCGCCTTATCGCTTCTACCAGTTCTGGGTGAACTCGGACGACCGCGACGTTGGTCGGCTGCTGCGGTTCCTGACGCTGCTCGGGCGCGAGGAGATCGAGACGCTCGAGCGTGAAGGGAGCGAGCACCCGGAGCGGCGCACGCCGCAGCGCGCACTGGCCCGCGACGTGACGACGCGGGTGCATGGCGCGGAAGCAGCGCGGGTCGCGGAAGAGGTGTCGGCGCTGCTCTTCGGCGGCGCGGACGTTCGGTCGCTCTCGGCGGCCGCCATCGACGCGTTAGGCGGGGAGATCCCGACCGCGGCCGTTCCCCTGCCGGCGGAGGGGGTCGACGTGCTCGACCTGCTGACGGAGACGAAGCTGGCGGCGTCGCGCGGCGCGGCGAAGCGACTGGTCGAGCAGGGTGGCGTCTCGGTGAATGGAACCCGAGTGAACATGGCCGACCGAACGGTGACGGCCGGCGGCCTGCTCGTGGGCGGTCACGTGCTGCTGCGAAAGGGCGCGCGCGACTACGCGCTGGTCAAGCTCACGCCACGTTAGGCGCACCCGCGGCAGCTTCAGCTCGTCTCGAGGATGCCGAGGGCACGCTGGATCTCGTCGCTCGTGTTGTAGACGTGCGGCGAGAAGCGGATGGAGCCCTCGCGCAGGGAATGCGCGATGCCGGCGGCGCGAAGGCGCGCCGAGCTGGCGGCGGAATCCGCGGTG
>JAICUE010000319.1 GCA_025936015.1 Gemmatimonadaceae bacterium | reverse complement strand
TGGAGAGTCGAGAGTCGGAATACCGATACTCGAAACCGCTCAGCCAGGCGGGGTCGGAAAAGCGGCACGTCAAGACGAAACACCCTGCGGCGCGGCGGTGTCGACTCTCGTCGTCTCGACTCTCGACTCTCGCAGTTCCAATGAATGGCGAGAGGAACGTCGGGTAGCAGGCTTCTTGCCTCGTCCGGCGTCATGATTCTCGTCATTGGGGCGGGTGTGGCTGGTCTTGCTGCGGCGCGTGATCTCGTTGCGGCGGGCGAGGAGGTGCGCGTGCTCGAGGCGCGGGAGAGGATCGGGGGGCGGATACTCACGGCGCGGAGTGATGCGTTGCGCGTGCCGATCGAGCTCGGTGCGGAATTCCTGCATGGCGAGGCGAAGGAAGTCGCCGACATCGCACGCGAGGCGGGGCTGCTCGTCTGCGACGTGCGCGGTGACCGGTGGCGAGTCGATGGGGCGCGGCTGACGAACGTCGACGACTTCTGGGGCGATGTCGAGACGGTACTCGGCAAGCTGCGGAGCGATCGCGAGCCCGATCGGTCGTTCCAGGAATTTCTCGACACCGGACCGGGTGGGCCGCGGCTCGCCCGGGCGCGCGCACTGGCGCGCGAGTACGTCGCCGGCTTTCACGCGGCCGACCCCGCGCTCATCAGCGAACGTGCGCTCGCTGACGGCGGCGCGCCGGAGGACGCGGCGGAGGAGCGGACCGCGCGGATCCTCGACGGTTATGACACCGTCCCGCGGTGGCTCGCGCGAGGACTCGGCGACGTGATCGAGACGGGCGTCGTCGTTCACGGGATCCGATGGCGGCGCGGATCCGTCATCGTCGACGTGGTGAGCCGGTCGAATGGCGCGTCACGCCGCTATGATGCGCGGGCGGTAGTGATCAGCGTACCGTTAGGCGTGCTCATCGCGACTGGCGGCGAGGGGGCGATCCGCTTCGATCCGGAGCCGCGCCCGCACCTCGCCGCGGCGCACAAGCTGGCGATGGGCGACGCGCGCCGTGTCGTGCTTGCATTCGATTCGCCGATCTGGGAGGACGTCCCGAAGAAGCGGCTGCCTGACGGCGCGTCGATCGCGACGATGAACTTCCTCCATGGCGACGATCCGGGATTTCCCGTCTGGTGGACGATGATGCCGGTGCGCGCGCCGGTGCTCGTCGGTTGGGCGGGCGGGTTGCGGGCGACAGCGATGATCGGCGCGTCGGCAGAGCAGGTGATCGAGCGCGCGGTCGCGTCGCTCGCGCGTTCGCTCGGGATGACGAAGCGGCACATCGCCGGCGCGGTGACGGCGGCGTGGACATACGACTGGGGAAGCGATCGCTTCGCGCGCGGCGCATACAGCTATTCGATGGTCGGTGGGAGCGACGCGGCGAAGACGCTGTCACGCGCGGTGGAAGGCACGCTCTTCTTCGCTGGCGAAGCGTGCGATGGTGGCGGGCGCAACGGCACCGTCCACGGCGCGATCGCGAGCGGCGTCCGCGCGGCGAAGCAGGTCGTGCGGACGAGCGGGGCGCGTCGTCGTCGCTGAGCGCGCGGTTCGGCATGGGGGATGCAAAAATCACCAGCGTCTTTCACACGGAGAACCACCATGCCACGCGGGGATAAGTCGAAATACACCGACAAGCAGAAGCGGCAGGAGCAGCACATCGAGGAAGGCTACGAGAAGCGCGGAGTCTCCAACGACGAGGCCGAGCGCCGCGCGTGGGCGACGGTAAACGCGACGCATCACGGCGGGGAGAAGCATGGCGGCGGCGGATACGGAAAATCGGAGGATCATTCGCCCGAGCGGAAGGGCGGCCATTCCGAATCGCACGCTGAGCGCAGCCGCGCCGCGAAAAAGGGCTGGGAAACCCGCAGAAAGAACGAAGACTGAGCGGCCGCGTACGGTGCGGCGAGGATCGAGGCAGGAAGGCTGACGGCGCGGTCGTCCGCCGATAATCGAGTCGAGAGGATCTGGCGGCCACGGCCGTTGCGCGGCCGGGCAGGAAACCGTCTGGATACGGGCGCCGACGCAGGGCCCCACCTCAAAGCCAGAACCGATCATGACTCGAATCCAGATCCTCGCCGCCACGGCGCTCGTCGTCGTCGCGTGTCCATTGTCCGCCCAGTCCGCCGAGCCCGTCGCTGCAGCCGCCAGCACGACGGCACCCGTGCCAGTCGCGTCGACGCTTCCTCCGATCCCCGCTGCGCGCCAGTTCATGCACTGGGGCGAAGTGGAAAGCAGCTATGACGAGAGCGAAAACTCGAGCTCCGTCTCGCTCACCCTCCCATTCGACGACACGCAGCGCGATGTCTTCATTCGCCGCGGCGAGGTGCGCAAGGCCGAGCTGAGCACCGGCTTCGTCTACGACGGCAAGGCAATGAAGGCGTTGCCCGACGTCGTGACGATGATGCTCAAGGTGACGCGCCCGACGAGCGTGGCGCTGAAGTCGGATCGTGAGGGAACGGGCGACATCGCGATCTACGTCGATGGCGGCGTCCCGATCGTCGTCCCGGGTCCGCTGGTCTCGCGCAACGGGATCGACTTCGCGGCGAACCGCCCGCGGAACGTCGAGGACACGTACATCATCGTGCTGAGCCTCTCGCAGTATCTCCGGATCGTGAACGGCGCCCAGGTCGACGCCCAGCTGCACGACCTCCGCCTCGAGTTCACCGGCGGCCCGCTCGAAGCGATGCGCGACCTGGCCAGCCGCCTCGACGTGACGCCGTAGCCTTCCGCAGTTAGGCCGTTAGGCGGCGAAACAGCAGGATCCGCCTGTCGGGCCGGTCGGGAACGCGAGCCGGGGTTTGCTCCCCGGGCTTTGCCCGATGGTCGCTGCACCCCGGCTCGCGTCCACTCCCTTGCCGCCTAGAACGAGCGGCCGGGTGCCGCGATCGGGCGGATCACGCCAGCCCGCGGGCGTAGCCGGCAGTAGGCGCGCGGCTGAGCTCGCGCGCGGGCAAGTCCCCGTCGCTCCCGCGTTAGGCGGAGCCCCCCGCCGTCACCGCCGAGGAGCGGGCGGGCGTCGGGGTGCAGCGACCATCGGGCGCAGCCCGGGGAGCAAACCCCGATGCCCGAACGCTCCCAGCCGCGGTTGAGCCGCGGTCAACGAGCGGTCAGGGCGGTCAAAACGGCCAGAGCAGTCGATCCGCCGCGCGTGCCTAACGCGCGGCGGGTTGTTTGTACAGCTGGCCGCCCTTCATGACCAGGGTCACGTGGCGAAGGGCGGTGATGTCGCGGGTCGGGTCTCCATCGACGGCGATCACGTCGGCGAGCAGACCCGGGGTGATGCTGCCGATCTTGTCCTGCATGTGGAGCACGCGCGCGTCGGTGGAGGTCGCGGCGCGGAGCGCTTCGGTCGGGGTCAGGCCGTAGTCGACGAGCATGATGATCTCGCGCGCGTTGTCGCCGTGTGAGAAGACGCCGACGTCGCTGCCGTTGCAGATCGTGACGCCGGCGGCAATCGCGGCCTTGAAGCTCGCGCGCTTGGCGGTGATCGACGGCGGCTCCGGGTCGACGCCCTTCTTCCACCCGCGATACTGCATGATCGCGTCGCCGGCGGCGACGGTCGGGCAGAGGGCGATGTGCTTCTGCGCCATCAGGCGGAACACCTCCGGCGTCCCCTCATCGCCGTGCTCGATCGTCTCGACCCCAGCCATCGCCGCGCGGCGCATGCCCTCGGCGGTGGTGGCGTGCACCGCCACCGCGCGGCCGCTGCTGCGCGCGGTCTCGACGGCGGCGGTGAGCTCCTCGATGCTGAAGGTCGGCCGCGACTCACCGTTAGGCCCCCACCGGTAGTCGGCGTAGAGCTTGACCCAGTCGGCGCCATTGGCGATCTGCGACCGGACGACGTGGATCACGCCCTCGACGCCGTCCGCTTCCTCGGCGCCCTGCGGAACGTCCCAGCGCGGGTCGAAGCCCTTCGGGCCATAGCTGCCCGTCGCGACGATCGCGCGGGTGACGACGAAAAGGCGCGGGCCGGGGATGATCCCCTGGTTCACCGCCTGCTTCAATCCGACATCGGCCTGTGCCGCGCCCTCGGTGCCGAGGTCGCGCAGGGTGGTGAAGCCGGCGTCGAGCGTGGCGCGGAGGTGGTTGGTCGCACGAGCGACGCGGAGTGCGAGC
>JAICUE010000194.1 GCA_025936015.1 Gemmatimonadaceae bacterium | reverse complement strand
CCTCAAGCAGCTGCTCGACATCCCCGCGGACGATTCGATTTCACTCGCGAGCGCGCTGAGCGACACGTCGAGCATGGTGACCTTCGCCGCCGACGTCGACGTCCCGCGCGGCGCGCTCAGCGACACGAGCGCCGAGGATCGCGCGCAGGTGCGGCAGGTGGCCGAGGCGGTGAAGGTGCAGCAGAACCAGTTCCGCATCGCCCGCGCGCAGCGGCTGCCCGGCCTCGCGCTCAGCACGCAGTACGGACGCATCGCCTATCCGAGCGCGGGGCTTCCGGGGTGGGATCAGTACTATCCCAATTGGACCGTGACGGCGACGCTGTCGGTGCCGCTGTTCACCGGCGGCCGCATCACCGGCGACGAGATGGTCGCGCGCGCGAACCTCACCGAGGCGCGCGAGAACTATGAGCAGACGAAGGAGCTCGCCGCGCTCGATTCGCGCGCTGCGCTGGCCGACCTCGAACAGGCGCTCGCTGCGTGGCGCGCGAGCTCGGGAACTTCCGAGCAGGCGGCCAAGGCGTATTCCATCGCCGAGGTCCGCTACAACGAAGGGATCTCGACGCAGCTCGAGCTCTCGGAGTCGCGGCTGCTCCTCGAGCAGGCCGCGGCGAATCGCGCGAGCGCGGCCCGCAACCTCAAGGTCGCCCAGGTGCGGCTCGCGCTCATCCGCGACCTGCCGTTAGGCACGGTCCAGCAGGGTGCGGCCGGGGCAGCCGGCGCGGCGGGGAGCGCCGGCTTCGGCGCGACCGGTGCGGGCGCCGGTGCGACGCAGGGCGGGACGACGCAGCAGGCAACGCCGCCGGCGCAGGGCGCGGGCGGCGCGATCAATACGAACTCGTTCGGGGGACAGTAGGTCATGGTCATCAGACTGGTGCCGCGTCGCGCGGCTGTTGCCACGCTGCTCCTCGCCGGCACCCTCGCCGTGGCAGGCGCATGCAAGAAGAAGGATTCGGCGGAAGCGGCTGAAACGGCGAAAGCGGTCGTCGTCGGGCCGCAGGAGATCGTCGTCGCCGCCGAGCAGCGAATTGAGACCGGTCCGTCGATGTCCGGATCGCTCGACCCCGACAAGGAAGCGACGATCCGCGCGGAAGTCAGCGGCGCGGTGCTGCAGACCTACGTCGATCAGGGAACGCGCGTGAGCGCGGGCACGGTGCTCGCCCGCCTCGACGACACCGCGATCCGCGACGCGTACCTCTCGGCGCGCTCCGGCGTGACGTCGGCACAGACGTCGGCCGACGTCGCGAAGCGCGAGCTCGAGCGTGCGCAGAAGCTCGTCGCCGCCGGCGCGATTGCCGATCGCGACGTCGAGAACGCGCGGCGCGCGAGCATCGCCGCCGAGTCGCAGCTCGCCGACGCGAAGGCTCGCTATTCGGCCGCGGAACAGCAGCTGGCGAAGACGACGATCAAGGCGCCGTTCGCCGGCGTCGTCAGCGTGAAGTCGGTGAACGCCGGCGATCTCGCGACGCCGGGGACCGCGCTGTTCACGGTGGTCGACCCGACGAGCATGCGGCTCGAGGGCTCGGTGCCGGCCGACCAGCTTTCGTCGGTACGGTTAGGCATGCCGGTGAACTTCACCGTGCAGGGCTATCCGGGCAGATCGTTCACCGGCCACATCACCCGCATCAATCCCGTCGCCGATCCGGTGACGCGGCAGGTGCGCATCCTCGCCTCGATTCCCAACGATGGCAACACCCTCGTCGGCGGACTGTTCGCCGAGGGGCATGTCGCGAGCGAAGCGCGGACGGGGATCGTCATTCCGTTGAACGCGGTCAACCAGAAGGACTTCGTGCCGACGGTGACGCTCGTCCGCAACGGCCGGACCGAGAAGGCCGCGGTGACGTTAGGCCTGCAGAACAGCGGCAGCGAGACCGTCGAGATCACGAAGGGGCTCGCGGTCGGCGACACGGTGCTCGTCGGCGGGGCGCAGGGGATCGCGCCGAACACGGTCGTCCAGGTCCGCGCAGTGAGCGATCGCCCCGCGCAGTCCGAGTGAGGTAGACGAATGTTCATTTCCGATTTTGCGATCAAGCGCCCCCTTGTCACCGTCGTGGCGATGGTGGCGCTCGTCGTCTTTGGACTCGTTGCGCTCTGGAAGCTGAAGACCGACGAGTTTCCCGAAGTCGTTCCACCGTATGCATCCGTTGGCCTGATCTATCCCGGCGCGTCGCCTGACGGTGTCGAGAAGGAAGTGCTGAACCCGGTCGAGGAGCAGATCACCGCGATCAGCGGAGTGAAGACGGTGATGGGCAAGGCCTACGACGGCTACGGCTCGGTCATCATCGAGTTCAACTTCGGCACGAACATGAGCGACGCGACGCAGGAGATCCGTGACAAGATCTCCGCGATTCGCGCCGATCTCCCGGCGGAGATGAAGGAGCCGGTGATCACGAAGCTCAACGACACCGACCGCCCGATCGTCTCGCTCGCGCTCACCTCGACGAACCTCTCCCAGGCCGACCTCACGCGTCTCGCCGATCCGAAGATCACGCGCGAGCTCCGCTCATTGAGCGGCGTCGCCGAGGTCCAGGTCTTCGGCAAGGTGGAACGCGAGTTGACCGTCGAGATCCAGCCCGACCGGCTGCAGGCGGCGGGGGTCAGCGTCGCGCAGGTGGTGCAGGCGCTGCAGGCGCAGAACCTCGCCGCACCGGTCGGTCGCGTCACCGGTGCGCTCGACGAACGTTCGATCCGGCTCAAGGGACGTCTCGATGGGCCGCAGGATTTCCTGCAGATGGTCGTCGCCGAGCGAGGCGGGCAGCTCATCCGCCTTGGCCAGGTCGCGCAGGTGCGCGACGGCACCGAGGAGCCGCGCTCGCTCGCACTGTACAACGACGGTGAAGCGGTCGGCATCGACATCAAGAAATCGCCGGGCTACAGCACCACCGACGTCAGCGATCGCGTGCGCGGGAAAGTGAAGCAGCTGCAGCAGGATCTTCCCGCGGGGACGCACATCGTCGTCGTGAAGGACGCCGGCGTCCGCGTCACCGCCGCGGTGACCAACGTCAAGGAAGCGCTGGTCGAAGGGGCGCTGCTGACGGTGCTCGTCGTCTTCCTCTTCCTGAACTCGTGGCGCTCGACGGTGATCACCGGCCTCGCGCTGCCGGTGTCGGTGCTGGCGAGCTTCATCATGGTCTGGGTGCTCGGGTTCAAGCTCGAGACCATGTCGCTGTTAGGCCTATCGCTCGCGATCGGGATATTGATCGACGACGCGATCGTCGTGCGCGAGAACATCGTCAGGCACGTCGAGATGGGGAAGGATCACCTGCGGGCCGCGCACGAGGGAACCGACGAGATCGGGCTCGCGGTCGCGGCGACGACGTTCTCGATCCTCGCGGTCTTCGTCCCGATCGGCTTCATGCCGGGAATCGGCGGGCAGTGGTTCAAGCCGTTCGCGCTCACCATCGCCAGCTCGGTGCTGGTGTCGCTGTTCGTGTCCTTCTCGCTCGACCCGATGCTCTCGGCCTACTGGCCCGATCCGCACCGGCCGGAAAACGAGAAGTGGTGGATCACGAAGAAGCTCGACCAGTTCAACCACTGGTTCAACCGTCAGGCACAGAGCTACAAGAAGGTCATCGCCTGGGCGCTCGACCATCGCGCGGCGATGATGGTGATCGCGATCGGCAGCTTCCTCGCATCGTTCACGATTCCGGTGAAGGGGCTCATCGCCCTCGCCGGTGCACTCGTCGGCATCGTGATCGCGGTCTGGCTCATCGGCCGGCGGCCGAATCTGCTGCTCCATCTCGTCGGAATGGTGCTCTTCCTCGCAATCGACGTCGCGATGCTGCGCGGCATCGTCGCGGTCCTCAGCGGGGCGATCACGATCTTCGTGATTATCGAGACGCTGGTATTGCTCGGGATCGCGGTGCTGGCCGGTCGCGCCTTCTGGCGCGCGCTGCGTCAGCTGCTCGACGGGAAGCGCGGTGAAAACGCGACCACGGCGGGCGGGCTTCTCATCGGGGGCGCCGTCGCCGGCGCACTCGTCTTCGTCGCGCCGGTATGGCGCAACGTCGGCCCGGGCTTTTTCCCGACGGACGACCGCGGAGAGTTCATCGTCGCGATCGAGACGCCGCCCGGCTCGAACCTCGCCTACACCCGCGAGAAAGCGAGCGAGATCTACCGCGTGTTGAAGCGTCATCCCGAAGTCACGTACACCTACGCGACGCTTGGCGACCAGGCGTCGGGGTCGGTCGACGTCGGCAACATGTACGTGCGCCTGGTGCCGAAGAATGAACGGAGCACCGGCGTCGAGGATTTCGTCGCCGGACTGCGTGGCGAGTTGAAGGAAGTCAGCGGCGTGACGCTGTCATGGTTCACGAGCGATTTCGGCGGCGGACGGAAGCAGCTCCAGTTCCAGGTCCGCGGCAGCGACGACATCGCGACGCTGACGCGCGCCGCGGACATGGTGATGGCCGAAGTGGAGAAGGTGCCCGGCGCGGTCGACGTCGGCTTGTCGACCAAGGGCCAGAAGCCGGAGCTCACCGTCGAGCTGAATCGCGGCGTCGCCGGAACGTTAGGCATCACCGCCGGCCAGGTCGCGCAGTCGCTCCGTCCCGCGTTCGCCGGCATCGACGCCGGTGACTGGGTGGATCCGAGCGGCGAGACGCGCGACGTCGAGGTGCGGCTCGCGCCCGAATCGCGGCGCAACGTCGCTGACCTCTCGCAGCTTCCGCTCGTCATGCAGGGCCCGGCTGGACCACCGACCACGATCCCGCTCGGGCAGGTCGCGTCGATCGAGAAGGGCGAGGGACCGGCCGCGATCGATCATCTCGACCGCGACCTCGTCGTCACGGTCGAGGCGAACACCGCCGGCCGCGCGAGCGGCGACGTCACCAAGGACGCGATGGCGCGGATCGCCAAGCTGACGCTCCCGGCCAACGTGCACGTCACCCTCGGTGGCGAATCGAAGGACCAGAACGAACTGTTCGGCCAGATCTACGTCGCGCTCGGCACCGCGATCCTGCTGATGTACCTCGTGCTCGTGCTGCAGTTCGGGTCGTTCGTCGATCCGCTGGCGATTCTCGTCTCGCTGCCGCTGTCGCTGATCGGCGTGATGATCTCGCTCTCGATCGCCGGGATGACGCTCAACATCATGAGCATGATCGCGATCATCCTCCTCGCCGGCATCGTGGCGAAGAACGCGATCCTCCTCATCGACTTCGCCAAGTGGGCGCGGGAGAAGGCGGGGATGCCGCTGCGGGAGGCGCTGATCGAAGCCGGCGCGATCCGCCTTCGGCCCATCCTGATGACGACGTTCGCCCTCATCGCCGGGATGATCCCGGTCGCCCTCGGCCGCGGCGAAGGGGCCCAGTTCCGCGCGCCGTTAGGCGTGGCGGTGATCGGCGGCGTGCTCACGTCGACGATGTTGACGCTGATCGTGATCCCGACGGTCTACGAGATCATGGACGGACTGCGCGAGAAGTTCGCCCACATGCTCGGCCGGACCCCGGCGCAGAAGACCGCCGAGCACCGGATTCCAATCGGCGGCGAGGGCGCAGCAGGCGAGGCAGGGGATTGACCCCTGGCCGGTCTGAAGGGACGGAGCGTATCGGAAACAGCGCGTAAAGAACGGGAATTATTGACAGGAGGCACGGAGGACGCGGAGGGTCTTATTAAAAGCGCTTCGGGAAAGCTGCTGTATTACAAAAGCATGGAGATCATCTGTGACAAAGGCTGTGATGCAAAGGCTGTGATGCAAAGGCTTTGGACGCACCGCCTTT
>JAICUE010000080.1 GCA_025936015.1 Gemmatimonadaceae bacterium | reverse complement strand
TACGACCTGACCCGGATGCCGTTCATCATCCAGTACAACAAGCGCGACCTGCCTAACGCGGCACCGGTGAAGGAGCTGCAGGCGGCGCTGAACCCGGGATGGGAAGTCGTCGATCCGAGCAAGCAGCGACTCACCCCCGACGCCTACCACGCCGGCGAGAACCTGGTCGAGCAGCTGCCGACCGGCGAATGGGTCGAGCGGGCGACATATTTCGAGGCGGTCGCTGTCACCGGGGATGGTGTCTTCGATACATTGAAGGCGGTCTCGAAGCTGGTCCTCAAGTCGCTCGCCTAGGAAAGTTTCCCCGCTCATGAACCTGCCCAACGCGATCACGGTCGGACGAATCGCCGTCACACCGCTGATCGCGTTGCTCCCGTTCGTGAACTCGTGGCCGCTGCGGGCGGTGGCGTTCGTCATCTACATCATCACCGCGATCAGCGACTACTGGGACGGGATGCTCGCCCGGAGCCGCGGGCTGGTCACCGATCTCGGCAAGATCCTCGACCCCCTCGCCGACAAGCTGCTCCTCCTCGGGACCTTCATCCCGATGTACCTCCTCGGCGGGGGCCGCGCTACCTGGTCGCCATTCGCCGCGCAGCAGGCATTCTCCTTCGACGCCGCATCGGGCGGCGCCAGCCGCGACTTCCCCTTCCTCACGCCGTTAGGCGCGGTCGGGCTCCCGCTCTGGGTGGTGCTCGTCGTCCTCGGACGCGAGCTGCTGATGACGCTGTTCCGCCAGCTCGCCTCGAAGCGTGGGGTCGTCATCGCGGCGATCGGGCCGGCGAAGTGGAAGGCGGGTTTCCAGTACGTCTGGGTCGGGTCGACGTACTTCTGGTTCGCGTACGCGACCTGGTTCCTCGCCAGTGGGTGGACCCCGGCGCGCGGGGCGTCGTACCGGTACGCGCTCTGGTTCGCCTGGTTCAACGGCATCGTCGGCACGGTCGCGATGGTGATCGCCGTCGCGCTGACGCTCTGGTCGCTCGTGCTCTACGCCCGCCGCTACGGCCACCTGCTGCGGGGCGCCGCGGTTCCAGCGCGTTAGGCATGCGCGTCGAGGTCGTCACGATCGGCGACGAGCTGCTGCTCGGCTACACGCTCGACAGCAACGCCGCGCACCTCGCCCGTGAGCTGGCCGGGGCCGGCGTCGAGATCGTCAGGCGCTCGACAGTCGGGGACGGACCCGAGGACATCGCGGTCGCGGTGCGCGAGGCGCTCGAGCGCACCGGCGCGGTGATCACGACCGGCGGACTCGGCCCGACCAGCGACGATCTCACGAAGCCGAGCATCGCGGCCATTTTCGGACGGAAGATGCGGCTGGACGAGACGATTCTCGCCGCCCTCAAGGCCCGCTGGGCGAAGCGCTTCCCCGGGGAGTTTCCCCAGTCGAACGCGCAGCAGGCGATGATCCCCGAGGGGGCGCGCATCCTCGCCAACAACCACGGGTCCGCCCCGGGGATCTGGCTCGAGGATGATCGCGGGCGCTGGGTGGCGATGCTCCCGGGTGTCCCGCGGGAGATGCGCGGGATGCTCGCCGACACCCTGCTCCCGCTCGTTCTCGAACGCGCGGCGGCTCGGGGTGGCGAGCCGCACGTCGTTCGTTCGCGGACGCTGCGCACCACGGGTATCGGCGAATCAGCGCTCGCCGACATGCTCGGCGAAGCGGCGCGCCTGCCGGGGGGATTGCCGCTCGCCTACCTGCCGGGGTGGGAGGGAACGGACCTCCGCCTGACGGCGCGCGGGATGCCGGCCGCCGGCGCCGACGCCGCCCTCGATCGCGCCGCGTCGATCCTCCGGGAAAAGATCGGCAAGTGGGTGTACGGCGAGGACACCGCCGATCTTGCCGCCACCGTGCTCGATGCCTGCCGCGCGCGCGGGCTCACGATCGCCGTCGCCGAAAGCTGCACCGGTGGGATGCTCGGCGCGCGGCTGACGGCGATCGCCGGGTCGAGCGACGTCGTGCTTGGCGGGGTGATCGCCTATGCGAACCAGGTGAAGGTCGCGATGCTCGGCGTGAGGCAGGGCACCCTCGACACGCATGGCGCGGTGAGTGAGGAGACGGTGCGCGAGATGGCGAGCGGCGCGCGGCAACGGTTAGGCAGCTCGGTCGCGGTCGCGATCACCGGGATCGCCGGCCCGGGCGGCGGGACGCCGGACAAGCCGGTCGGGACGATCTGGCTCGCGGTCGACGTCGATGGGCACGTCACCGCGAAGCGGATCCAGACCATCGGCGACCGCGACGAAAACCGCCGCCGCGCCGCGCAGGGCGCGCTCGCGCTCACCCTTCGCGCGTTAGGCGCGGGGGCATAGTGAGCGGCAACGACTCGAAGCGCGCCGGGGTGGTGCTCATCGCCGCGGCGATTGTCGGCGTGGCGGTGATCTCGATCGGCCCGTTAGTGTCGCTGTCGCATGTCGCGCCGAAGGCCGGGGCGGCGCCGAACCAGGAGCGTGAGATCGGCCGGCAGCCGGTGCATGTCGCCACCCTCAACGAGGTCGTCGATCGTGTCGCGCCGGATTCGGGCGCGGCATCGCTGCCGGCGCCGCGCGAGGAGGTCGCGTCGCCATTCAGCGCGAGCGGCACCGACTCGGCGACCGCGCTCTGCGTCGAGAAGGTGCGGCAGCGGTTCGACTCGAGCACCGAAAGCAGCACGGGTGTCGAGATCGATGGGCATCACGGTGTGCGCCCGCCCGAGCATCGCGGTCCGGATTCGCTGGTGGTCGACGGGACCGGGCCGGGGCGTGACGAGACACGCGGAGTCTGGCACTGCGCCGTCACCGCGACTCCGTTCGGCGCGGTGTCGAGGATCGTCATCGCGGTCGAGGATGGCTGGCCGGGGGTTGCGCCGACCTTCGATGCCGCGCATGCGCTGTCGGTCAAAGCTCGAGACGCCTGCCTCGAGGAAACGAAGAAGCTGCTGCCGGAGTACGTCCACCGCGGCGTGAAGTTCAATCGCGTTGCCGATACGCTGCACGTGACCGGCGATGCCTTCCCGCTCGACCCGGGCGATCTCGCGGAGCACTTCCACTGTCGCGCGGTCGTGCACGGCACCGCGGTAGTCAACGTGATCGCGCGGACGGGCCAGTGAGCGATCGTCCGGGTTGGCTCACGCACGGCGAGGCGCAGTAGGGGCACAGCCGTTGCACGCTCTGATGCATGAAGCGAACATTCAGGGAGTCAGCCAGCGCCGCGCCTGCTTCCACGGCGCGCTTCGCATTCAGAGCCCATGACCGAACGATCCGATTCCAGAAACGACAGCGCCGCTGATCTCGCCGGCGCCGAAATTCCCCGCGGCACCGACGAGCAGTCGGACGTCGCCGGCAGCGACGACGAGACCCAGTCCGGCGGTGACGGGCGTGGCACCGCCGAGCGCGACCTCGCCGAGCAGCGCGACAAGTACCTGCGGCTCGCCGCCGAGTATGACAACTTCCGGAAGCGCGCGATGCGCGAGCGGAACGAGGCGGGGCAGCGCGGGCAGGCAGACCTCGTGAAGCAGCTGGTCGACGCGCTAGACGATCTCGCCCGCTTCGCGCATGTCGATCCGGCGACGGTCGACGCGGCGACGGTGGTGCAGGGCGCCGACATGGTCGAGAAGAAGCTCCTCAAGGCGCTGACCGCGGCCGGGCTGACGATCGTCAACCCGCTCGACGAGCCTTTCGATCCCTCGCTGCACGAGGCCGTCGCGACCGAGCCCGCGCTCTCGCGCGAAGACGATCACATGATCGCCCGCGTCTTCCAGCCGGGCTACAAGTTCGGGACGCAGCTGCTCCGGCCGGCGCGCGTCGTGGTCAAGCAGTGGAACGGGTGATCGCACCGGGGTCGCCCACGACATCCGCCACGGCACCGCGCTGACGCATGGCCCAGACGAAAGACTACTACAACGTCCTCGGCGTCTCGGCGACCGCGACGCAGGACGAGATCAAGAAGCAATACCGGAAGCTGGCGAAAAAGTATCATCCTGATACTAATTCGAACGATCCGAAGGCAGCCGAGCGCTTCAAGGAGATTTCCGAGGCGTACCAGACCGTCGGCGACGCGGAGAAGCGGAAGCAGTACGACCAGATGCGGCAGCTCGGCGCATTCGGCGGCTTCGGGGGCGGCGGCGCGCGGACGGCGGGCGGCGGGCGCGGCGGGCCGGCCGGCGGGCCCGGCGCGATCAACATGGACGACATCGACATCGGCGGGCTCGGTGGGCTCGGCGACCTGTTCGGCTCGATGTTCGGGGGTGGCAGCGGGGGCGGCGCGCGGTCGCGGCCGCGCGGCCCGCAGCGCGGTCAGGATGTCGAGGCCTCGCTCGAGGTCCCGTTCCGCACGGCGGCGTTAGGCGGGACTGTTCCGGTCCAGCTCGAGGTGACCGAGGAGTGTCCGACCTGCCATGGCTCCGGTGGCGCGCCGGGCTCGAAGATGCAGACGTGTCCGGAGTGTCACGGGCGGGGAACGGTGTCGTTTGGCCAGGGCGGCTTCGCCGTGAACCGGCCCTGCCCGAACTGCCTCGGCAAGGGGCAGGTACCGACCGAGCGCTGCCCGACGTGCAACGGCGCAGGCGACGTCCGCACGCGGAAGACCGTCGAGATCAAGGTGCCGGCGGGGGCCGACACGGGAACGCGAGTGCGGCTGCGCGGCCAAGGAGGAAAGGGCGCGAGCGGCGGCCCGCCGGGTGACATCATCATCACCTTCACCGTCCAGGACGACCGCTTCTTCACCCGCGACGGGCTCGACCTGATCGCCCACGTCCCGATCAACATCGCCCAGGCAACGTTAGGCAGCCGGGTCAGCGTGAAGACGCTCGATGGGAAGAAGGTCGCCATCCGCATCCCGCCGGGCACGCCTAACGGCAAGCGCTTCCGCGTCCGTGGCCAGGGGATCAGCCGCGACGGTTCGCAGGGCGACCTGATCGTCGAAGCGGACGTGACCGTTCCGGAGTCGCTGACGCCCGAGCAGGAAACGGCGATGAAGGCGTTCGCCGAGGCGGGGGGGCTGAAGTACTGACGGCCGCCGTTCGACCGCAGTCATCAGCCCTGAGCCATCAGCCGAACGCAACAGGCCATAAGCCATAAGCCGTGAGCTGGAAGCGACTGCGGTTACCGCCGTCGCTGGCTGCTTGTGGCTTACAGCTTCTAGCCGACCGAACGCGGTTGCTTGACACCGCGCGGGGGAAGTCGTAGCCTAGGGTTCCGAACGCGACCGAACGCGTTCGGGTGGGTTCGGATCGCGTCCCCCGGCGAGAGTTGCGAGTGGCGAGCAAGGACAAACCGGCGTCGATCAGCGATGTCGCGCGACGAGCTGGCGTGTCGAAGGCGACCGTCTCGGCGGTCATCAACGACTCGGGACCGGTGCGCGACAGCACCCGCGACCGCGTGCGGGCGGCGATCGATGCGCTGAACTATCGGCGGGCGCCCGCCGCCGGCGCGGCATCGCTGCGGCAGAAAGGGCGCTGCATCGCGCTCGTCATCAAGGAGATCGACAACCCGTACTACGGCGAGATCATCGCGGCCGCGCGGGCGCAGGCGCGGACGAGCGGCTACACCCTGCTCGTCGTCAGCTCCGAAGGCGAGTACGACGCCGAGCGGCGGGCGGTGGACGTGCTGCAGGCCAAGGATGTCGACGGGTTGATCGTGACGCCTGTGCTCGACGAGCAGACCGATCTCTCGCACCTCTTCGAGCTGAAGCGCCGCAACTTCCCCTTCGTCCTGCTCGAGGAGATTCGCGGGGTGCAGGCCAGTCTCGTCGACGTGGACAACGTCGAGGGGTCGCGGCTGGCCGTTGCGCACCTGATCGAGCTGGGGCACACTCGCATCGCCCATTTCGCCGGCCCCTCGTACTCGACGCACAGCATGCAGCGGGTCGACGGGGTGCACCGGGCGTGCAGCGCGTCGCGGCTGATCTTCACCGAAGACGACGTCGTTCCCGCCGGCGCGCATCTCGAGGACGGCTATCGCTGCGGCCTCGAGTTCTTCCGCGGGCGGCCGGCATCGAAGCGGCCGACGGCGGTGAGCTGCTACAACGATCTCGTCGCGCTCGGTCTCTGTCGCGCTCTCACCGAGCTCGGGTTGCATGTGCCCGAGGATGTCTCGGTGGTCGGCTTCGACGACATCAGCCTGCTCGCCTACCTGCCGCTGCCATTGACGACGGTACGCATCCCGAAGGCGGAGATGGGTCGCACCGCGACGCAGATGCTGGTGCGGCAGGTCGAGTCGAACGAGATCGTGCGCCCGCGCAAGGTATTTCTCGACGCCGAGCTGGTGGTCCGCGCGTCGACCGCACCACCCGCCGGCGCCGCGCCTAACGGCGGACGGCGCCAATCGGCCGCCGCGCGAGGCAGCCGATGAATCACGTTCCGCCTGTTTTGCAGTCTCGCACACCCTCACGGCCGCGAATCGCGGAGGAGAGCCCCTTGAACAGGATCGTGTACAATCCACGGCGCTCAGCGCGACTCGCCGTCGCGCTGGCGCTGGCCTGCACGGCGGTCGCCGTGCCGGCAACATTCCCGCGCGCGCTCGGCGCCCAGAACGTCGCGCCAGCCGGCACCGCGATCGTCACCGGGACCGTGCTCGGCCAGGGCGACCAGCCGTTAGGCGACGTCCGCGTGTCGGTGACGGGAACGCGGCTCGGCGCGATGACGGGCCCGGACGGCCGTTATACCATCCGCGGCCTCGCCGCGGGATCGTACGAGGTGCGGGCGCAGCGCATCGGCTACGCACCGAAGGCGCAACAGGTGACGGTGGCCGACGGGCAGTCGGTGACGGCGAACTTCACGCTCGTGGCGACCGCTGTCAGCCTCGAGGAAGTGGTCGTCAGGGTCGGTTACACCGACCAGGCACGGAAGACGATCTCCGACGCGGTCTCGAGCGTCAGCGCGGCGGACGTCGCGAGCCAGGCCAACGCGACGGTCGAAGAGAAGCTGCGCGGACGTGTCGCCGGCGTGAACGTCCTCGCCAGCGGCGAGCCGGGACGTCCGGCACAGATCGTCGTCCGCGGGCAGAACTTTCTCGCAGGGAGCCTCGGTCCGCTCTACGTCGTCGACGGGATGTACTCGCGCGAAAACCCGAACCTGAATCCGGACGACATCGAAACGATCGACGTCCTCAAGGATGCGTCGGCGGCGGCGCAGTACGGCGCACAGGCGGCAAATGGAGTCATCGTCATCACGACGAAGCGCGGTCATGGCGGCGATACTCGGATCGGCATCGACGCGTCGTACGGTTACCAGGACATCCCGCACACGCTCGACTTGATGAACGCGACGCAATGGACCGCGATCGCGAAGCAGGCGTACGCCAACGGCGGCATCGCGGCACCGGCAGGGATCCTCGCCACACCGACGACGAACACCGACTGGCAGGATGCGCTCTTCCAGAACGGCGCGATCCAGAACACGACGGTGAATGCGTCGGGCGGGAGCGACGCGGCGAACTACTACGTCAGCGGCGGCTACCTGAAGCAGACGGGAACCGTGCTGCGCACCGGCTTCGATCGCTACAGCCTTCGGGCCAACACGCAGGGAGTGAAGGGGCGCTTTCACATCGGGGAGAACATGTCGGTCTCTCGCTCCGCGTACAAGAACCTGAACGGCTTCCCGCTCATCGACGCGGTCCGGATGATTCCGGGAATTCCCGTGTACAACCCGGCGAACGCGAGCGGCTACGGCTACGGGAGCGACTCGCTGCCGACGTTCGGGACGAATCCCGTCGGCGCCCAGCTCACGCAGGACAACACCAACAACTCGAACCAGCTGAATGGCAACCTCTTCGCCGAAGCGAGCATCCTTCGATACCTGACGTATCGTTTCAACTTCGGCGTCGGGTTCGAGGACTACAACGGCACGATCTTCCGCCGGCAGGATCAGCTTCGCCTGAACAGCGCGCCCGACTCGGCGGAGCTCGGCGAGACGCGTGACAACACCCTGCAGCTGCTCTACGAAAACCAGCTGACCTTCAACAATCAGTTCGGCCGCAACGGAATCAACGCGACGGCTGCCTACACCGAGCAGACGAACAACTACGATCGCATCACCGCCGGCCGGCGTGGCTACATCAATCCGTACGACTTCGAGACGATCGACGCGGGGACGCAGCATGTGCAGAACGGCGGCTTCCGCGACGAGGCGAACCTGCGGTCCTTCCTGGCGCGCGCCAACTACACCTTCGCCGATCGCTACATCCTGACGGGCTCCGTCAGGCGCGACGGCTCGTCGCGCTTCGGTCCCGGCAATCGCTGGGGGACGTTCAGCGCCTTCTCTGGCGGCTGGATCATCAGCGACGAGGGGTTCTACAACTCGGTGCCGGGGACCCGGTTCCTGAACTACATGAAGCTGCGGGCGAGCACCGGACGGTTAGGCAACCAGGACTTCGCCAACTACCAGTACGCGCCGACGATCAACGTCAACATCAACTATCCGTTCGCCGGCCTCGTGAATCCGGGCGCGACGGGCTTGAGCCTGGCGAACCCCGGGATCAAGTGGCAGGAGAATCAGGAGTCGGACATCGGGCTCGACTTCGCGCTGCTCAACTCGGCGCTCTCGATCCAGATGGACTATTACCAGTCGCTCTCGAAGGGCTTGCTCGTGCGGGCGCCGCTGCCGCCGAGCTCGGGCTCCAGCGACTCGCCGTTCGTGAACGCCGGTGAAGTGAAGAACGCCGGCTTCGAGCTCGGCGCGACCCACAAGTACGACCGCGGCAACTTCGGGCTCAACACCACTCTGACGATGACGACCACGAAGAACCGCGTCGTCACGTTAGGCAACGGCGCACAGCCGATCTTCGCCGGCGTGGCCGGCGTCAGCCGGACCGCGGTGGGCAGCTCGATCGGCGAGTACTACGTGCGGAAGACCGACGGAATCTTCCAGAGCGCAGCGGAAGTGGCCGCGTCCTGCGCGCAGAAGAACACGGCGCAGCCGGGAGACGTCCGCTATGTGGACCTCAACGGCGACTGCCGGATCGACGATGCCGACCGGTACAACGCCGGCAACGCGATCCCGAAGTTCGAGGGCGGGTTGTTCTGGGATGCACACTGGCTCGCCTTCGACGCGAAGCTCGGGCTGCGCGGCTCGTTCGGGGCGAAGATCTTCAACGAGACGCGAT
>JAICUE010000176.1 GCA_025936015.1 Gemmatimonadaceae bacterium | reverse complement strand
CTACGCTCTTGATGACGCCGGTCTCGTGCACAACACGCGGCACGGGCGCGAACGGGTGTGGGAGCTCGATCTCAAGCGCCTCGAGTACGCGCGCCGCTACCTCGACCAGGTTTCCGCGCAGTGGGACGCCGCGGCCGATCGGTTGAAGGCGTTCGTCGAGGACGGCTCGTGATGAACCGCGGCTTCAGCGACCGTTAGGCGCGGGCGGGGCCGGGGCGGGAGCGCCGCCGGGTCGGAACACATCGGTCGAGCGTGCGATCGCGATTGGAACAACCCGCGGCGGGCTGTCGCTCCGCCACACTCGCCGCTCGTGGAGCACGAACCACATGCCGGCAAACGCATCCGGTTTGACCCCGCGAAACCGCAGGACGACAGAATCGGCCAGCATCCCGTCGGCGAAGTGGATGTTCTTCTCGTCGACGTAATCGCTTTCCAATTCCACACGCGGCCATCCCGGGTCCCCCGACGCGAGCGCGACCGAGAAGCCTGTGAACGTCCCGGTAAAGGGCCCGGTCGCCGGAAGCTGCCCCTCGCGGAGTACCACGTCGATCTCGTTGCGTCGCACGTAGGCCACGCCGCGGTATCTCACGGATCCCGAGTCGCGACCGTGCATCGTGGTAAAAATGAGCGGTTGCGCCGCCGCCGGTCGCGCGGCCGATGATGGGCCGCGCCCGGCGCAGGCGGCGAGCACTGCGGTAGCGATGCAGACGACCAGGCGAAGCTTCATTGTTGCCGGTTGAGTTGAGGCCTAACGACGCAGCCGGGTCACAGTGGCGAGCCCGACGCCCGCCGTCAAGCGCCCCTCGCGCTTCCGCGATCCCTGCTGCAAAATATGGCATGCGCACATCCACCTCTCTGATTGTCGCCGCGGCGCTGGTCGCGGTCGCCCCGCTTCCAGCGCGGGCACAGGCGAAGAAACCGGTCCTCGCGGTCTTCGCCCACCCCGATGACGAACGCGTCATCGGCCCGTTGTTGTCCAAGCTCGCGCGCGAAGGACGCGAGACCCACCTCGTCATCGCCACCGATGGCTCCCAGGGGGTCACCGACTTCGCCAACATCCCGGCGGGGATCCAGCTCGCGACTGCGCGAACCGCCGAGGCGCAATGCGCCGCGAAGCGCCTCGGCGTGCACACGCTCCACCAGCTCGGCCTCCCCGACGGCGGCCTCGCCTCGTTCGACACGTTAGGCATGCTCCGAAACGGACTCGCCGCGATCATCGATTCGGTGAAGCCGGCAGTGATCATCACGTTCGGTCCCGAGGGCGGCACCGGACACCCGGACCACCGGCTCGTCGGCGACGTGACGACGCAGATCATCCAGGGCGACGCGCGCTACGGAAACATCGACCTGCTGTATGCGTCGCTGCCGACCGAGCGGCTCCGCACCGCCCCGCCCGCCGAGCCGACCGTTCACGGCATGGCCCAGTCGCTGCTGACCGTTCGCGTGCCCTTCGAGAAACGCGATCTCGTCGCCGGACGCGAGGAGTTCGCCTGTCACAAGAGCCAGTACACGCAGCCGCAGATGGACGCGGTGAACGCGTACCTCGCCCACGCGTGGAACGGCCAGGTGTGGCTCCGGCCGTTCAACGGCCGCATGCACGATCCGAATGTCCTCAAGCGCTGACAGTTTGACGCGAGCATGACGATGGACTCGACGTCGCGGCGGGAATTCCTCAAGACGATGAGCGCCGGGGTGAGCCTTGGCGCGCTCGGCGTGTTCGATCCGGCGCTGCTCGGCGCGTCGTTAGGCAGGAAGACCTACACGAACCCGGTCTACGCCGGATCGATGCCGGATCCCGGGGTGATGCTCCACGAGGGCGTCTACTACGCGTTCGGAACGACGGGGCAGGACCGCAAGGCGGACGGCCGCATCTTCACGCTGCTGCGCTCCACCGATCTGGTCACGTGGGAGGAGCTCGGCGGGGCGCTCACCCCGCCCGACGCGGATGCGCGCTACAACTACTGGGCGCCGGAAGCGGCGTACAGCGACGGCACGTGCTATCTGTACTACGCGATGGGCGGAATCGAGGAGGAGAAATTCGCGGTCCGCGTCGCGACGAGTCAGCGCCCCGAGGGACCGTACACCGACACCGGCACTCCGCTCGTCGATTGCACCGGCAACCGCTTCACGATCGATCCGCATCCGTTCCGCGATACCGATGGGCAGTGGTATCTCTTCTATGCGCGCAATTACCCGAACACCGAGGGCGGCTACCACGCCGGCACCGGGCTCGCCGTCGATCGGCTGGTCGGGATGACGCGGCTCGCCGGCGAGTGCAAAACGGTGTTGCGTGCGCGCTACCCGTGGACGTTGTACCAGGCGAACCGCCGCATGAACGTGTACGACGCCACCTTCGACTGGCACACCATCGAGGCGCCTTACGTTCGCGTGCATCGCGGCCGCTACTACTGCTTCTACAGCGGCTCGAACTGGCAGACCGCCAACTACGGCGTGGACTACGCGGTCGCGAGCCACGTGACCGGGCCGTACACGGGGCAGGGCACGCGCGCGCGAGTGCTGCACGGCATCCCGGGCCACGTTCGCGGCCCCGGTCATCATTCGGTGGTCACCGGTCCGGACGGCAAAGACTGGGTGGTCTATCACGCATGGAACGAGGCGCTGACCGTCAGGCAGCTGTGCATCGATCCACTGCAGTGGACCGCTGACGGTCCGCGCGTGTCGCCGAGCTGGACGCCGCAGCCGGCACCGCGCGCGACCTCGAAGCGTTAGGCTCGTCTTCCGCCGCCGGTCAGCGACGCTTCCGCGGCGATCGGCTCGAACAGCTCGACGGGGTTGCCTGACGGGTCATCGACGATGATCTGCTTTGCGCCGACCCCCGTGACGATGTCGTTCCGGAAATGGACGCCGGCCGCTCGCAACCGCGCCACCGATGCCTCGAGATCCGGCACCTGGATCGCGAAGCGATTCCACCCACCGGGCTGCGGCACCCTTCCATCCGGCATCGCCTGTCCACCGCCGCCGCGGGGATTCGGCGCGCTCAACGCGAGGCGCAGCTCACCGAGCGACAGCATCGCGAATGGCGGCGCGGGATGCATCTCGAGCCGAAAGCCGAGATGCGTCGTGTAGAACGCAATGGCCGCGTCGACATCGTGGACGATGTACCGGACCTGCACGGTTGCCATGGCACTCCTCCCGGATTCGCGAAGCGCTCACTATCTCGCTGCACGTATGCTTGCTGCGGCGTCAGGCACTGCGCCTGACGCCGCCATCACCTCGGCGCTACTTCGACGGCGTGCCTCCGTGCACCGTCGCCGCGATGAAGGCGGCGATGTCGGCCTTGAGCTGCTTCGCCGAAGGCTGGTTCAGGTACGCCATGTGACCACTCTCGTAGTACTTGAAGTGCACGCGGTCGCGGTACGTCTGGTCGAAGCCGAGGTGGGTGAACGTGTACTCCGCGTTCGCGAACGGGGTGGCCGTGTCGTAGTAGCCGGCGCCGACGAGCACGTGGAGGTACGGGTCCTTCGCCATCGCAAGGCGGAGCGACTCGACCTCGCTCGGGAATCCACGACCGAGCGACCCTCCGCGCCCCGGCTGCCCATACTCCCAGGGGCCCGTCCGGCCGCCGATGTAGTACTGCAGGTCGCTCGTGTAGTTCAGGTCTTCGTGCAGGTAGCGCATGAACGCGGCGAAGAACGCGCCTGACGGTGCGACATCCGATGGATCGTAATCCTGGCGAATGTCCGTCGCGTTGCCACTGAGGCCGATCATCCGGCTGTCATAACGGCCAAGGATCTCGTGGCGGTCGCGGAGCAGCTCGGTGCGGAACGTTCCCGGTTCGATCCGGAGGTTCGTGTTGAGCACGAACTGCTGCGACAGGCCCGTGAGTCTCGCCAGCTGCTGCGCGGTCGCCGTCCGCTGCGCGTCCGACAGGGTGTTCCCGCTGGCGAGCGCGGTGAGATAACCGCCGAACGCGTAGTCCCGCGACTGCTGCACCACCTGCTCGAGCGTCAGGCCCTGCAGCTCCGCCGGGAGCTTCTTGTGGTACCAGGCGGTCGCCGTATAGCTCGGCAGGTACGAGCTGTAGGCGACGTCGTTCGTCGGCGATGGGAGGATGTACTGGAAGTCGAGCACCGTGCCGAGGAGCATGATGCCATTCAGCTCGATCCCTTCGCTCTCCTGCAGCTCGGACGCGAGTCCCGCCGAGCGGAAGGTGCCGTAGCTCTCACCGAAAAGATACTTGGGCGATTCCCAGCGGTTGTACTTGTCGAGGTAGTCGCGAATGAACTCGCCGAACATCTTGATGTCGTTCACCTCGCCGGTGAACTCCGACGCCTTCACCCCCGGTGCCGGCCGCGAGTAGCCGGTCATCATCGCGTCGATCTGCACGAGGTCGGTGACGTCGAGCGGGGAGGTCGGATTCGGGACGAGGTTGTAGGGCGGCGCCGGCTGCGAACCGTTAGGCCCCATCTCCGGATGCATCGGGCCCATGATTCCCATGTCGAGCCAGATCGACGCGGAGCCGGGACCACCGTTGAAGAAGAAGGTGATCGGGCGCGTGCCCGCCTTCTCACCGTCCTTCGTGTAGGCGACGTAGAAGACAGATGCCTTTGGCTTGCCGGTCGTGTCGCGCAGCACCATCGTGCCCGCGCGCGCCGTGTAGGCGATCGACTTCCCGTCGATGACGGTCGTGTGCTGCGTCGTCGAGACGCGCTCGCGCGCGGGGACGCCGGCCGAGTCGACACGTCCGGTCTCGGCTTCGCCGCCGCGCGCCGCCAACGGAGTGCGTTCCCCCGGTTCGCCGGGGGGACGCACCGGCTGCTGAGCGGGACGCTGCGCCGCGGCGCTTGCCGAGGCGAGGAGAAGGGCAGCAGCACTCAGCAGCAGCGGACGCACGATCATCGGGACGCTCCGGGTGGATGGGTCGGACGGGAACGACAGCTCCTGTCGGATGCATAACGAAGGAGAGCGGCGAAGCGTTGAAACAGATGCGAGCGCGAGGCTCATTGGCGGTGGCACTCGTGCACGACGGCGAGCGCATCGCCGACGCTTCGCTCCCCGTCCTTGTCGGACGGGTGATTCGCGATGCTCAGCTTACCCGAGGAATCCGGGTTCGCGTAGACGAGGGTGGTCGACCCTCCGCCATCGAGGTTGAGCGCGTCGCGAGCGCCGAGTGCGAGCATGAGCGTCGCGAGCTCGCGGAGCGTCATCCCGGCGCTCAGGGCGCTGCGTCCGTCCACCGTGACGAGCACGAGCCGCCGGCCGCCGCCGGCGATCCCCGCTGCGGTGCGCGGATTCCGCCCACGAAAGCCCGGGTTCCCCTCGCTGTCGACGTCGGTGGTGACCGCGCTGTCGCGGACGATCTCGCCTCGGCCACCGACCGCATTGAGCGGGTACCACGGGCGAAGCGTCCCGTCCTCGAGCGTGAACGTTCCGATGTGCGGTGATCCAGCCGAATCGAACGCGAGCACCGGCTTCGCGTTAGGCGCTGTCAGCATCCGGCCATTCACGACGAGCAGGTTGGTCGGCGCCCCGGTGGTCAGGTTGAAGAAATCCGCGTTCACTCCGCCGACCACGTGCTCGCTCCGGGCGAGCGCGGCGAGCATCTCGGTGACCTTGAATCGTCCGTTCGCGCTGTCGGCGCCCTTCACGGCTTCGACCGAATTGCATCGAGCGAGATCGACCTGGAGGACGTTGATCGTCCACGGTCCCGTGCTCGAGCGAATCATTCGTCGCGTGACGCCGTCGGCGACTGTCTGCGTCTGCACGCTGTCGACCGCGAACGGCATCGCACCGAGCGGGGGCGCGGAGAGCCGGGCGGCGGGGTGGACGCATGCGGTGGCCGCGGCGAGAACTGCCAGCAGCGAAACCGAGCGCACGATCGCAAGGGACTGCATCCTCCTCGTCACCAGACCTCCGTTCGCGCAGTTCGGCAACCGGATGTTACACTGGCAATCCGCGCGACACCGCGCAATAGCAATGAGCACTCGCAGCAGGGCAACATGACGTCACCGTCCGCGGTCGGTCGAAGTGCCACTATCGCTCTCGCGTTCGCT
>JAICUE010000500.1 GCA_025936015.1 Gemmatimonadaceae bacterium | reverse complement strand
GGCGCCGTCATCCAGATGGACGCCGTCACACTCTTCGGCAAGTCGCCGCTCTCGATTCTCGCTCGGGAGCTCGTAACCGAGGGGCTCGTCGATTGCATGGCCAGCGACAACCACGCCGACCGTCGCTCGCTTCGCGCGGCGCGTCAATGGGTCACCGAGGTCGCCAGCGCGGAACATGCGGAGCTGCTCACCCGCGAGAACCCGCGGCGGATCCTCGCCGATGAACCGATGCTCCCCGTCGCACCGCTCGAGCGCCGCAAGGGGATGGGCGCCCGGCTTCGCGACCTCGGACGTTCGCTCCGCGGGACACGGCGTCCATCGCGTTAGGCATTTCCGCAACCCAATACCCAGCTCGTCATCGTTCGCTGCCTGCTGACCGCTGATCGCTTACCGCTGACTTCCCGAGACGCATGCCTGACGAAAGAACCGCCGCACCCATCACTCCCCGCCTGATCGAAGGACTGCGCGAGCTGGCCGAGACCGCGGCTCGGGCCGCCGAGCGCGTCGCCCCGCAGATCGAGCTCGCCTACCGGATGATGCGCGAGACGGTCGAACGCGGGGGAACGCTCTTCTTCTGCGGCAATGGCGGGAGCGCCGCCGACGCCCAGCACATGGCGACGGAGTACGTCGTCCGCTACATGCGGAATCGCCGCGCCTATCCCGCCGTCGCGCTCACCACCGATACGTCGCTGCTCACCGCGACCGGCAACGACTTCGGCTTCGATTTCATCTTCTCGCGCCAGGTGGAAGCGCTGGTCAAGCCGGGCGACCTGCTCGTCATCCATTCGACCAGCGGCAACTCGCCTAACGTTCTGCACGCCGCGCGCGCGGCGAAGCAGAAAGGGGTGAAGACGCTCGGCTTCGCCGCGAAGGACGGAGGCGCGCTGGCGAAGGAAGCCGACCACATGGTGATCGTGCCGACCGATCGCACCGACCGCGCCCAGGAAATCCACCTCTGCATCGAACACCTCATTTGCGAGCTGATCGAGCGTGAGGTGATCGATGTCCCGTCTGGTGCGGGCGTCGCGGCGCGTTAGCTTCCCGGCATGATCTCACTCCGCGGCAAGCGAGCGCTCATCACCGGCGGTTCGCGCGGGATCGGCGCGGCTACCGCCTTGCTGCTCGCCGAATGCGGCGCCGACGTCGGCATCGGCTACAAGTCGCGCTCCGACGATGCGGCGCAGGTCGCGAAGCAGGTGGCCGAACGCGGCGTGCGATCCTTCGCGCAGTCGGCGGACATCGCGACGCGGCAGGGCGCGGATACGCTGCTCGATCGGGCGTCGCGCGAGTTCGGCGGCATCGACATCTTCGTCGGCAACGCGGGAATCTGGCCCGTTCCCGACGTCGCGGTCGCCGAGATGGATGACGAGCGGTGGGTCCGCACGATGCGCGAAAACGTGGACTCGATGTTCTTCACCGCGCGTGCCGCTGCACGGGCGATGAGCGATGGCGGGCGGATCGTCCTCGTCTCGAGCACCGCCGGCCAGCGGGGCGAGTCGTTCCATGCCGATTACGCCGCGAGCAAGGGCGCGATGATCTCGTTCACCAAGTCGCTCGCGGTCGAGCTAGCCCCGCGCGGCATCACGGTGAACTCGGTCGCGCCGGGCTGGGTGGACACCGACATGGCCGCGGCGTCGCTCGCCGACGGCGGCAGAGCGCGCATCGCGGCGACGATCCCACTGGGGCGCGTCGCATCCCCACGCGACATCGCCGGTCCGATCGCCTTTCTCTGCTCCGATCTCGCGCGGCATGTCACCGGTGAGATCGTCAACGTAAACGGCGGGTCGGTGTTGTGCGGCTGACGGGTCGAGCCCAGCGAAGCGTCAGGCGCGTGCCCGCGCCACTGACTTATGCCAGCTGCGAGACGCCGTTAGGCGCGGCCTGCAACTGCGCCGCCGCGCTTACCGCGGGGCGCTCCGACCAGACAGAGAAGCAGCGCCAGCCGAATTCGCGCGCGGCGCGGATCTGATCGGGTTCGCCCCAGTGGTCCGTCCACCCCTCGTGCGCGGCACGCCAGCGGCAGTCCCACACGAAGTCGAACACCCGTGCCGAGTCGTCAGTGTGCACCGTCAGCTGTCCGCTGAAATCCGAGCACCCCGAGCGAGCATCGATCTCGACGCGCGTGATGCGCGCG
>JAICUE010000499.1 GCA_025936015.1 Gemmatimonadaceae bacterium | reverse complement strand
CTCGGTCTCGTCGGATTCTGCGGACAGATACCCTCGCTCGTGCTCGCGCCGGTCGGCGGCGTGCTCGCCGACCGGTGGGATCGCCACCGGATCCTGATCTGGACGCAGGCATTGTCGGCGGCGCAGTCGCTCGCGCTTGCGCTGCTGGCGCTGACGAACACGATCACCGTCGGCTGGATTCTCTGGTTGCAGGCGGCGCAGGGGCTGATCAACGCATTCGACACCCCGGCTCGGCAGGCGTTCGTGGTCCACATGGTCGAGGACCGCGAGGACCTGCCTAACGCGATCGCGCTGAACTCGACGATGGTCAATGGGAGCCGGATCATCGGGCCGTCGATCGGCGGGCTGATCATCGCCGCGGTCGGCGAGGGCTGGTGCTTCATGATCGACGCGATCTCGTACATCGCGGTGATCGCGTCGCTCATTGCCATGCGGCTTCCCCCGTTCCCCAAGCGGACTCACGGCGAGGCGGTGCTGAAGGAGCTGCGCACCGGGTTCCAGTACGTGACGCGCTTCCCGCCGGTCCGCACGGCACTGCTCCTGCTCGCGCTGGTCAGCCTGATGGGAATGCCGTACACCGTGCTGATGCCGATGATCGCGACGCAGACGTTGCACGGCGGGGCGCATACGCTCGGTTTCCTCATGACCGCATCCGGGCTTGGCGCGGTCGGCGGCGCGCTCTACCTCGCGTCGCGGCGCTCGGTGCTCGGGCTCGGTCGCGTGATGGTGTTCGCGACGATGGCCTTCGGCGCGGGCCTCATCGGCTTCTCGCAGGCGCGCACACTGTGGTCCGCGCTGCTCGTGCTCCCCGTCGTCGGCGCCGGGATGATGATCGAGATGGCCTCGACGAACACGATCCTGCAAACCATCGTCGAGGAGCATCTTCGCGGGCGCGTCATGGCGTTCTACACGATGGCGTTCCTCGGCACCGCACCGATCGGCAGCCTGCTTGCCGGAATCGTCGCCGATCACGTCGGCGCGTCGCCGACGATCCTTCTCGGCGGTGTCGCCTGCATCGCCGGCGGGATCTGGCTCGCACTGCGGCTTCCCGGAATTCGCGAGATGGTGCGACCGATCTACGTCGAGCGCGGCATCATCTCCGCTGTTCAGGCCGACGCGGGGACCGCCGGAGGCGTGCCTTAGCTCACGCATCGCGGGCTCGAGTCGATTCACGCTTGATCCACGGTGGTCCCGGCGATCTTTTTCAGGAATCCCCGACCACTGCCGCCATGAAAAATTTCGTTCGCGTCGTCACCGCATCCTCCGCAGCACTGCTCGTCGCCGCGTGTGGCGGGACACGCGCGCGCACGACGACCCCGGCTCCGTCCGCACAGGCGATCAGCACGACGGCAGGGCTCGTCCAGGCGATGCACGACCGGTACGCGGGCAAGTGGTATCACTCGGCGACCTTCGTCCAGCGCAATACCCGCTACCTCCCGACCGGCGCAGCCGACACGTCGACGTGGCTCGAGGCGCTGCGCGTCCCCGGCGCCCTGCGCATCGATGTCGAGCCGGTGGCGCAGCGCAACGGCATCCTCTTCGCACGCGACTCGCAGTTCATCATCAACAGCGGCCAGCTGACGCGGGCGATCCCGAGCATTCACCCGCTGATGGTCCTCGGCTTCGACGTCTATGCCGATTCGCCCGATCGCACGCTTGGCCGCATCACCAAGCTCGGCTTCGACACGAGCAAGCTGCACGAGGACACGTGGCAGGGGCGTCCCGTCTACGTCGTCGGCGCGGCGGCTGGTGACACGCATACGCGCCAGTTCTGGGTGGACCGCCAGCGGCTCGTCTTCGTGCGGCTGCTGCAACCGGATCATGACACGACGAAAACGAGCGAGATCCGCTTCAACGACTACCGCACGTTAGGCAGCGGCTGGATCGCGCCCGAGGTCGTCTTCCTCGTCGATGGCAGGCCGAACTTCATCGAGCGGTACGAGAATTTCACCGTCGACCCGGTGCTTCCCGACGCGATGTTCGATCCGCGCGCCTGGAATGCCGTGCCGAGCTGGCACGCGGGGCACTGAGATCGCGCGCGCATTCATCTTCAACCTCACAGTCCCATGACCTCCTCACGCCTGCAGGCACTTCACGACGCCGGGCAATCGCTCTGGCTCGATTACATCGATCGCACGAT
>JAICUE010000416.1 GCA_025936015.1 Gemmatimonadaceae bacterium | reverse complement strand
TGGGGGCAAGCCTGGGGAGATGATCTCGGCCCGCTTGCCCCCAATCAGTTCGACCGCGGCGAGTAGTGGCCATGAGGTTGGCCGTCTCTTCGTACTCTTTTTTGCTCTTTTTCCTCCCCAGACCAAGCTGTACGCCGCGAGTGAGACCGGGGGCCGGGAACGCCCCGAGCCGCGTCTCCACCGCAGTCACACCGCCGTCAAACTCAGTCGGCGGAGCTGATCCCCGCCGTCACGCGTCCCGCGGCGAGAGTTGCCTCCGGCCCGGACGCCGTTACAACTTGTCCGCTTCACTCTCGACCATCCCATGAACTTTCGCGTGATCGCGGCGGTCAGCGTCGCACTCGTTGCCACCGCGTGCCATGATGCTCGGCCGCAGACCGCTTTCGACGGTGAAAAGGCGCTTGGCTACGTGCGCGACCAGCTCGCCTTCGGACCGCGCATCCCGGGGACAGAGGGCGCGCGGAAGACCGGCGACTGGATCGTCCAGAAGATGCGGCCGCTCGCCGATACCGTGATCGAGCAGCGGTGGACGCACGTTGCGGCGAACGGCGATACACTACCGCTCCGCAACATCCTCGCGCGCTTCCGGCCAAAGGAGAAAAATCGGATTCTCTACCTCACGCACTGGGACACGCGGCCCGTCGCCGACAACTCGCCGATCCTTGGCGACCAGACGAAGCCGATGCCCGGTGCGAACGATGGCGCGAGCGGGCCAGCGCTGTTCATCGCCCTCGCCGAGGTGCTGAAGAAGACTCCGCCGCAGTATGGCGTCGACCTGCTGTTCGTCGATGGCGAGGACTACGGCGACTTCTCGAAGGACACCGACGTGCTGATGGGGTCGAAGTATTTCGCCGATCACCTCCCCGATCCGGACTACCGCCCGCTCTTCGGCGTCCTCTACGACATGATCGGCGACGCGCAGCTCAACATCCTCCAGGAAGCCTACTCGATCGAGGCTGCACCCGAAGTCGTCGCCCGCGTCTGGTCCACCGCCGACGACCTCGGCTACTCGAAGTACTTCCTGCAGCAGACCGAGGGCGCGATCACCGACGATCACGTCCCGCTGATCAAGAAGGGGCTGCGCGTGATCGACGTGATCGACATCGACTACGTCGAGCAGACCGGCCCGAAGAACTACCACCACACGATCTACGACACGATCGACAAGGTCAGCGCAAAATCGCTGCAGATCGTCGGGGATGTAGCCGTCACTCTCGTCTCAGGGCGCTGACGGCGACGAGGGACGAGGGAGCTGTTCCGCCTTCGATGCGCCTGTTCTTCCTTGGCCTGGTAGGAAGCACCCGCGCGTAAAAAGCGGAACCGCTCCCTCGTCTCTGGTCCCTCGTCACCGGAAGGAACCTGCGTAGAATTGGAGTTGTAGTGCCGCCGTTATGACCGTCTGCACAAATCGCCGGTTGTAGTTCCGGTCCATCGTCGCCGTTCGTGAGCCCTGGAGCGAGAAGCTCATCGTCGGGTTGATGTCGGCGTCGCCGGAGAGGGAGAAGACGCGGCGCGCGTTGTCGGCGAGGCTGCGGCCGGACTCGACGAGGACATTCTTCGTCCGCGTCTCCTGCCAACCGAGCCGCGTGCGGAGGGGGCTGCGGGTGTTCCAGCTCGACGGGAGCGTCCAGCTCCGCGCGACGTCGGCGCTCCGTTCGCCGGTGATCCCGTGAGTCGCCGTGCCAGGAAGTGAGTCGTCGCGGATCGACCACGAGTAGCCGCCGGTCGAGGTCAGGTCGCCGAAAGGCCAGGTGATCGTCGCGTTGATCGGATAGACGCGAATGCGCGAGACGCGAAGGTCGCCGGCGCTGCTGGTCGATGGCGCGAGGGCGGCGACGCGAGTGTGACGAACGCCCGCGCTCGCGGCGATGTTCGTGATGCCGTGGGCGACGAACCTGCCTAACGTCGTCTTCCCCGGCACGAGCGTCCAGCGCAGCGTCAGGTCGGGGTAGTCGCGCTGGATGCCGTCGATCACGTCCTGCTGGTCGTCGCTGCGCTGGTACCAGCTCCGCGTCGTCGTCAGCCCGTAGCGCGGCACGAGGACGAAGCCGAACGGGAAGACAACCGAGCTCCCGGCACTGACGGTGTTCGTCAGGCCGGCGGTCGTTGCCGGATTGCCGCGCAGCGAACGGAAGCTGCGGGCGCCGCCTAACGCGAGTTGATAGGCGAGTCCCGGCGACTCCGCTTCGTTGTCGAACGCGGAGATCAGCGAGCGAGAGTAGCTGAAGTCGATCGGGGTGATCGCGTCGCTGAACTTCCTGAGGAAGCGGAGCTGCTGCCAGAAGATGCGCCCCATCGACTGGATGTCGAGCTGCGCCGCGGTCGTCAGCGTCTGGGTGTTACCGAAGCGGCGCGGCAGCACGTAGCTCGTGTCGCGGCCGACCACCGAGTCGGCTTGCATCAGCGAATCGACCAGTGTCAGCGGCCGAGCGTTAGGGTCGCGAACGAACGAGAATGTGCTGCCGACGTCGATGCGCGGCTTGAGCCACGACGAGAACGGCGGGGCGAAGCTGGCGGCGGCGGTCATCTGCCGGTCGCGCTCGAGGCCGACGTCGCTGCCGAACAGGGACCCGCGCTCCTCGCGCGTCGCGGCCAGTCGCGCCGAGTCGAGCCGGACCTGCGCGCTGTCGAGCCCCGCGGCATAGTCGCGGAGGTCGCGCGTCGAGGTCGCGTCCCAGCGAAGCGTCAACGGACCGACAGGACGCAGCTCGATCGCGGCGACATTCCTCCAGAGGTTCGACTGCGACCGCACCACCAGCCCGGAATCGTCGTACGCCGACGCGGGCTTGAGGAAGGTGCGCCGGTCGTCGTTCGATCGCGCGAGCCCGGAGGTGAACCGGATCTGCGACGGATTCCAGCGAAACGCCGCGCCGCGGATCGCCCGGCCCAGCTCCGACTCGGAGATCCAGGGCGGCAGGTCGCCTAACACTCGCGAGAACCAACCGGGCAGCGCGGTCGCGCGCGGCTCGGCGGTGACCGCGTAGTCCATGGTCGCGCTCC
>JAICUE010000193.1 GCA_025936015.1 Gemmatimonadaceae bacterium | reverse complement strand
GTCTACTTCCTGCTCTTGATGGCGGTCGTGATGTTCGCCGGCGGCGCCCGGATCGGCCACTTCGTCGCGTTAGGCATCATCGGCATCCCCCTCCTCTGGCACCAGATGGAGCGCCTGCAGTACGTGCTCCTCCGGATGACGTCGTTCTTCGACCCGGGGAAGGGGACGCGCGAGGTCAGTTATCAGCTGCAGCAGTCCCTGATTGCCGTCGGCTCGGGGCGCCTGCTCGGCCGCGGCTTCGGGCAGGGCCATCAGCAGTACGGCTTCCTCCCCTTTCCCTTCAGCGACTTCATCGGCAGCAACATCGGCGAGGAATGGGGATTCGTCGGGATCGCCGGGCTCGTCGTCGCCTTCGCCGTCTACGGCGCGTTAGGCATGCGGATCGCGCGCCGCGCACGGTCGCCCTTCCTCAGGCTCGTTGCCGTCGGCTTGACGTTCACCGTCGTCTCGACGGCGTTCATCCACCTCGGCGTCGTCACCGGCCTCCTGCCGACGACCGGACTGACGCTCCCGTTCGTGTCCTACGGTCGCTCCAACCTGCTGCTCTCGCTGCTGAGCACCGGAGTGCTGGTGAACATCGGCAGCGACCGCGAGCGCGTGTCGGCGCCGGCCGCGCGCGACCCGCTCGGCGCGATCGGCTGAGACGCCGATGAGAGTCTGGTTCGCCGGCGGCGGCACGGGCGGTCACCTCTACCCGGGACTGGCGATCGCGCGGGCGATGATCGCCGAGGATCCGTCGGTGCAGCCCTTCTTCATCGGTGCGCGGCGCGGCATCGAGCGCGAGCTGCTGCCGAAGGAAGGATTCCCGCACGAGCTGCTCGACCTGCATCCGCTCTATCGGTCGCGGCCATGGCAGAACTGGCGAACGCTGCGCGGGATGTTCAGCGCGTGGGGGCGGCTCCGAGCGCTCGCGCGCGAGCGGCGGCCGGCGGTGATCGTCGGCACTGGTGGTTACGGCGCGGCAGTGGCGCTCGCCTTTGGCGTGTGCCATCGCATCCCGATCGCGCTGCAGGAGGCGAACAGCCACCCGGGCCTCACCGTGCGATTGTTTGCCCGCTTCGCCCGCGCCGTCTATCTCGGCTTCCCCGAAGCAGCGCGCGCGCTGAAGGCGCCGCAATCAGTGCTCCACGACAGCGGCTGTCCGATCGAGCCGCCGCCGAACGTCAGGCCTGACGCTGGCACGGCCCGCGCCGCCTGGGGATTTCCCCGCGATGGCGGGCACGTGATCCTCGTCTTCGGCGGAAGCCAGGGTGCGCGCGGGCTCAACGCGATCATCGCCGACTGGGTCCGCGCCGGCCTGCCGCCCGAGACCTGGATGATCTGGGGAACGGGCCGCGCGCAGTACGACGAGCTGGCCTCGTTGCAGAGCGATCACGTTCGCATCCGCCCCTATCTCGCACCGATCGCGGAGGCGTACGCCGCGAGCGATCTCGCGATCGCCCGCGCCGGGGCGATGACCACCGCGGAGCTCTGCGCATGGGGGATCCCGATGCTGCTCGTCCCGCTGCCGACTGCGGCGGCCGACCACCAGTCGGAGAACGCGAAGAGCCTGCACGCCGCCGGCGCCGCGATTCACCTGCCGCAGTCAGGCCTCACGGCGCTCATGGTCGATGCGATCGTCCGCAACGTGCTCGACGACCGGGGGCGGCTCGCGGCGCTCGCCGCTGGCGCGAAGGCGCGTGCACGCCCTGATGCAGCGCGCGATATCGCGCGCGATGTGCTGCGCATCGCCCGCGCGTCGTGACGATCCCGAGCGCGCAGTCTGCGCAGCGTTCGCGAACGAGCCGCTGAATCGACGCTGGCGCGCGTCAGTTGTCCGGCGCTACAATTGCATCTCGATGTTGAACCTCCGCGGGTGGCGAATCAGGCCAACCGCGGCATCGAGCAATTCCGCTGCGCTCCGCGAGCGAAGCGTAGTTCACGGGAGAGTTCACTGATGGGATTTGCCGACTGGCCCGCTGGTCCGGCAGCCGCGCAGCGCAGCGGAGACGCGTCGCACCCCGGGCATGATCACGCGGTCCAGTTCTACGAGAGTCCGGAGTACCTCAGTGCCGTCGTGGCCGATTTCGTCATCGATGGACTGGCTCGGGGCGACTCCGCGGTCATCATCGCCACCGGCAAGCATGCGGCCGATTTCTCCCGCGCCCTGCGAGACAGGGGGGTCGATGTCGAAGCGGTCCGCAAGGCAGCGCGCCTAACGCTGCTCCCGGCGAGCGAGACCCTGTCGCGTTTCATGACCGCCGCTGTCCCGGATACGCGAGCGTTCGACAGCTTCATCGGAAAGGTCATCAACCGCGCCCGTCGTGCAAGCACGTCGGGCGCGGTTCGCGCATACGGCGAGATGGTCGACGTGCTCTGGCGCGTCGGCAACCGCGAGGGGGCAATCGCCCTCGAGCAGCTGTGGAATGGTCTCGAACACCGTGGCGCGTTCTCGCTGCTCTGCGCGTACTCGTTGAAGCGGTTTTCGCACGCCAACGATTTCGAGCAGTTTCGCCGCATCTGCGACCAGCACAGCCGCGTGCTGCCGAGCGAGAACTTCAGCACGCGCGATGAAGCGGGACGCATGCTCGAGGTCGCACTGCTGCAACAGCGCGCAAAGGCACTCGAGTCGGAGCTCGCCGACCGTGCGGCGTTGACCGAGGAGCTGCGACAGACCGCGCAGCGGGAGCGCGAGTCGCGCAGCATCGCCGAGCGGGAGCGGCTGGAGGCAGAGCGCGCCCGCGCCGAGGCAGAGGCCGCGCGGCGCGTCGCCGAGGAAGCCAACCGGGCCAAGGGTGACTTCCTCGCGGTGATGAGCCACGAGCTGCGCACGCCACTGAACGCGATCGGCGGCTACACCGAGCTGATCGAGCTCGGAATCCACGGGCCGGTCACCCCCGAGCAGCGTGAGGCACTCGATCGTGTGCAGCGCAGCAAGCGGCTCCTCCTCGGCCTGATCAATCAGGTGCTGAATTACGCGCGCATCGAGACTGGCGCGGTCCGCTACGAGATGGGCGACGTCGTGCTCGACGAGGTGCTGGTGAACTGCGGGTCGATCATCGCGCCACAGCTGCGTGCCCAGGGGCTCGCGTTCCGCTACAGCGGCTGCGACAAATGGCTCACGGTCCGCGCCGATCAGGAAAAGCTCGAGCAGGTGATCCTCAACCTCCTCGCCAACGCGGTGAAGTTCACGGAACGCGGCGGTACTGTCTCCGTCGACGTCGATGCAACGCCCTCGCACGCGACCATCCGCGTTCGCGATACCGGCATCGGTATCGCGCGGGACCGGCTCGGCCTCATCTTCGATCCTTTCGTCCAGGTCGACGCCCAATACACTCGCACGCGCGACGGCGTCGGACTCGGTCTCGCGATCAGCCGCGATCTCACCAGCGGGATGGACGGCGAGCTGACCGTGAGCAGCGAGGTCGGGAAAGGCTCCGAATTCGCGGTGACGCTCCGTCGCTGAGTGAGTGACGGGACACGGTGAAGCGGAAGTCTCGAAACGGTGCTGGAAGTGTCGAAACGCTCTGGAAGTCTCGAAACAGCTCTGGAAGCCTCGAAACAACTCTGGAAGTCTCGAAACAGTTCCGGGCGTCTCGAAACGGCGCTCGGTGTGCGACGTCTCGAAAATACCTGACGAGGCACAAGGGATTTTGCCCTGCCATGCACCTGCAACGGCGGGGCTTTTCCATTCGTCACTCGTCATGACGGTCGAGAGTCTCCCCTCGACGAGCAGTTTCGAGACTTCCAATCCGTTGAGTAGTTTCGATACTTCCATATCGTTCCGTAGTTTCGATACTTCCGTCGGTAGCTTCGAGACTTCCAGGCCGCGCCTCTTCTTCTTCGCCGCTCGCCCATGCCACTCGTCGACCCCTCTGATTCTCGTCCCGTACACTTTGTCGGTGTAGCCGGGGCGGGGATGAGCGCGCTCGCCGAGCTGCTCGTGCGGCGCGGGGCGAACGTCAGCGGATGCGACAACAACCTCTCCGGCGCCGGCGACCTGGCGCGGCTCGGTGTGTCGCTGCAGCAGGGACATGATCCCGCCCACGTCGCTGGCGCGCGGGCGGTGGTGGTCACCTCCGCGGTACCGAAAGACCACCCCGAGCTCGCCCGGGCGAGGGCGCTCGGAATACCTGTTATCCGCCGCGCCGAGGCGCTCGGCGAAGCGGTTGCCGGGACGACGCTCGTCGCCGTCGCCGGCACCCACGGGAAGACGACCACCACCGTGCTCACGACCGAGGCGTTGCGCGCCGCCGGGATCGACGCGACAGGTGTCGTCGGCGGGCGCGTCGGCAGCTGGCGTGGAAATCTCAGCGAAGGCGGCGAGGACGTCTTCGTCGTCGAGGCGGACGAGTACGATCGATCGTTCCTCGCGCTCACGCCGACGATCGCGGTGGTGACGAACGTCGAGGCGGATCATCTCGACATCTACCGCGACCTGAACGACATCCGCGAGACCTTCGCGCTGTTCGTCCGCGGCGCGAAGCAGATCGTGCTCTGTGCCGACGACGATGGCGCGAACACCCTCGACCTGCCGTTAGGCGCCGAGATCTTCCGCTACGGCATCGCCTCGCCCGATGCGCGCGTCCGGGCGGTCGCGCTGGCGCTGGCGCCGGATGAGTCGCGGTACCGTGTCGAGTTCGACGGTGACGCGTTAGGCGACGTGCGGCTGCCCGTCCCCGGACGCCACAATGTCCTCAATTCGCTCGCGGCGATCGCCACCGGTCTCGCCCTCGGCGCGACCGTCGACGGGATGGCGGGTGGGCTGGCGGCGTTCGCCGGTGTCGAGCGCCGATTCCAGCGGTTAGGCGAGACCGCCGGTGTCGCGATCGTCGACGATTACGCGCACAACCCGTCGAAGGTGCGCGCCGCACTCGAGACCGCGCGCGTCGCATACCCGGGGCGCCGGATTGTCGCTGCCTTCCAGCCGCACCTCTTCACGCGCACCCGCGACTTCGCCAAGGAATTCGGCGAGTCGCTCGCCGTCGCCGACGTCGTCCTCCTCACCGAGATCTATCCGGCGCGCGAGAAGCCGATCGAGGGCGTGAGCTCCGGGCTCGTCGCCGACGCGCTCCGCACCGGCGGAAAGAGCGTCGCGTGGCGCGGGGAACGCACCGAGCTCGCCGACGCACTGGCCGGCATCGTCAGGGAAGGCGACGTCGTCGTCACCATCGGCGCGGGCGACATCACGCGCACCGGACCGGAACTGATCGCCCGACTCGCGTCCGCGTCGCGGCAGTCATGACCGGCGTCCCGATCGATCGCGGTCCGAGCGAGCCCCGGCCGCGGCGCCGGCGCTGGCTTCGCATCGCGCTCGCGGCGATCATCGTCGCTTTCCTGGTCTCACTGCCGTGGTCGGGACCGGCGATGATGCGGCGGCTCGTTTTCTTCCGCGTCCGGAAGGTGGAGATCCGCGGGGCGGTCTATCTCACCCCGTCGGAAGTCCTTGCCAGCCTTCGCATCGACTCGACCGCGAACGTCTGGGACGATCCGTCGCCCCTCGTCGCGCGGCTGATGACGCACCCGCAGATTCGCGAAGCGACCGTCACACGAAAGCTCCCCTCGACGCTTGTCGTCCGCGTGCAGGAAAACCTTCCTGTCGCGCTCGTACCTAACGCCAAGGGATTCGCGGTGATCGACGGGCACGGCATGCCGCTCCCGATCGATCCGGCCGCGACGAAGCTCGACCTGCCGATCGTCGCGTCGCGTGATACACTGATTGCACGGCTGCTCGCCGAGGTGCGCGCGAGCTACCCGTCGCT
>JAICUE010000534.1 GCA_025936015.1 Gemmatimonadaceae bacterium | reverse complement strand
GCGAATCGCAGGAGCGGATGCTCGTCGTCGCGAAGAAGGGCCACGAAGACGAAGTGCGGCAGATCCTGACGAAGTGGGAGCTCGAGGCCGCGGTGATCGGTGAGGTGATCGCCGAGCCGGTATACCGCGTCACCGAGGGCGCTCGCGTCGTCGCCGAATTTCCCGGATCGCGACTCGTCACCGAGTGCCCGACCTACACGCCCGAAGCACGGGAGAGCGATCTCGCGCGCGGCCTGCGCCAGCGCGACGTCTCATCGATCGCCGAAGCAGCGGAGGTCCGCGACCCGGTCTGGGTGCTCGAGCAGCTTCTCTCCTCGCCGACCATCGCGAGCAAGCGTTGGGTATATCGCCAGTACGACACGACGGTCCGCACGAACACCGTGATCGGTCCCGGCGGCGATGCAGCGCTCGTCCGGCTGCGCGGAACGAACAAGGCGCTCGCGCTCACCGTGGACTGCAACGGCCGCTACGTCTCGATCGATCCGCGGTCAGGTGCAGCGATCGCCGTGGCCGAGGCGGCGCGCAACGTCGCCTGCACCGGCGCCCGTCCCCGCGCGATCACCAACAACCTCAACTTCGGCAACCCGAAGCGGCCCGAGGTCTACTTCCAGCTTCGGGAAGCGATTGCCGGATTGGGTGAAGCCTGCCTCGCGTTAGGCACGCCGGTCACGGGCGGCAACGTCTCGCTCTACAACGAGAACCCGCAGGGCGCGGTGCACCCGACACCGGTGATCGGCATGGTGGGGGTGCTCGACGACGTCGCGAATGCGGTGACGTCGCCCTTCGCGGTCGACGGCGCCGACATCATCCTCCTCGGCGAGCCCACCGCGGAGATCGGCGCCAGCGAGTACCTTGCGCGGATCCACGGCGTCGTCGCCGGCGCACCACCGGCGTGCAACCTCGACGCCGCACGCCGGTTGGTCGAGCTGCTCGTCGCCGGCGCCGAGAAGAAGCTGTTCGCATCGGCGCACGATTGCAGCGAGGGTGGACTCGCCATCGCGCTCGCCGAATGCTGCATGATGGATCGCGAGCAGCAGCTTGGCGCATCGGTCGATCTCGCCGCCTGGTCGTCGCTGCCGCTCGCCTCGCTGCTCTTCGGCGAGGCACAGAACCGCGTAATCGTCTCGACCGTCGATCGGGCGGGAGTTCTCGCCGAAGCCGCGCGCCACGGCGTACCGGCCCGTGTCATCGGGCGGACCTCGGCGCAGGCAACGTCGCTCTCGATCCGCGTCGGCGCGCGCACCGTCGAAGCCCCGCTCGCCCGCCTCGCCGCCGCATGGCACGACGCGATTCCGAAGATCATGTCACGGTCGGTCGCTGCCGCGGCGGCAGTGATCACCGAGACGCTCTCGCAACGGTGAATTAGTAGCAATGTGTGGCATATTCGGCGTTCGTGGAAATCCGCAGGCGGCCGAGCTGGTCCATCTCGGCCTCTACTCGCTGCAGCACCGCGGCCAGGAATCGTCAGGCATCGTCACCGTCGACGATACGGGCCGCGCCCACTCGCTGCGGGCGATGGGGCTGGTATCCGAGGGACTCGCCGACAACGAGATGCCCGGACTCACCGGCAGCGTCGGGATCGGCCACACACGCTACAGCACCGCCGGGTCGTCGACGCTCGCCAACGCGCAGCCAGTCGTCGCCAGCGTACGCGGCGGGGCCGTCTCGCTCGCCCATAACGGCAACCTCACCAACGCGACGGAGCTCAGGCGCGAGCTCGAGGATGGCGGCGCGATCTTCTCCTCGACGATGGACTCGGAGGTGATCGTCCACCGCATCGCGCGGTCCACGGCCGAGCGCCCGGAGCAGCGACTCGCCGAAGCACTGGATGGCGTGGAGGGCGCCTATTCCCT